>JAIRUY010000007.1 GCA_031254175.1 Treponema sp. | reverse complement strand
CCGGCAGTGAATTTGGAATCCGCTCGCTCCATTCTATTATTGAAATTCCGCACGAATTTATGATTTCCGGGCCGCCTATATCTTCAAAGTCCTTATCGCCGTTCAACCGGTACGCGTCAATATGGAATAGGGTAGTGGAGGCAGGGTATTCGCTGATTATTGTATATGTTGGGCTTGTTATAATGTCTGTAATACCCAAACCTCTGGCTATACCTTTTGCAAGGCATGTTTTTCCGCTTCCAAGAGTTCCTTTAAGCGCTACTACTGAACCTGGTGATAATAAGGAGGCTATGTTTTGACCAAGCGCAAAGGTTTCTTCAGGAGAATTGGAAACCAAACTAGTAGTCTTAAGCACCTAAAGATTCTCTTTTTCATTTCGCACAGAGGCATTCATCCGGAAACTTTGTTGATTTAACGTATTAGTCAGGAAGTCCTCCGTTAGTTTCCATTTCCAGGATATAGTTCTTTAATTCTTTGTTTATGGGAATCAGCGGATAGTCAATTGTATCAATGAAAGTGATACTTATTTCTTTTTGCCCGGTTGGTTTGTATTCTATTGAAAAATCTATGCGATAGTCTTTATTGAGATTGTTCACTTCCAATACAACTACGCCGGTATAAAGTTTGCGGTAATAAATAGGGACATCTTTTCTTATCATGTCTTTTAAGGAAATAACTTTCATTTTTTTGTCCTTCTCATTTTTATTCTGTTAAATAATCATATACAAACGCATTAATTAAATTCATTGACTTTTGAGTAACCTTTAAGAACCTGATATGAA
Source organism: Treponema sp. (assembly GCA_031254175.1). Taxonomy (GTDB): domain Bacteria; phylum Spirochaetota; class Spirochaetia; order Treponematales; family Breznakiellaceae; genus WQXQ01. Next base: position 7,700 of record JAIRUY010000007.1, on the reverse strand, counting down.
TTATGGAATTTACGCCTTTTCTGTTTATCCTTAAAACCTGTCCCAAGGCCGCAACTTTATCTTCTCCTTGTTCAAATTCTATTTTCAGCCTTGCTCCTACATTGACAGGGGCTGTTGTTTTTATCGAACAGCCTCCGACAGAAATGTCCGCAATATAGCCGGATATTCGGCGCTTATCAACCACCAAACGTTGTTTTTTTCCTTTACCCTCAATATACACTACATACAGGAAACAGGCAATGGATGTATGGCGGCGGTAAAAACGGCGTTGTGAAAGAAACCTTAACTGATTGGAGTGGGAAAGCAGCATTATCGGAACACCGTGCATACTTGAATAACCCGTTACCCGCGTATTAAAGGTAAACCCCTTATTGCTTTTTGTAAAAAATACGACACTGAGTCTCGTGCCTTTTGAAACTTTTATCTGACTCCCAAGAATGGTTTTGGGGGTTTCTACAGATATGTTTTCCCCCTTTATAGAAACTACAATGACATTAAATTTTTCTCTGACTGTACTTAAGGTTAATGTCGTGTTTTCTTTTAACTCGCGGGTTGAGGCTATAGTTCCTATAGCGCTGTTTTCCAATAAATTTCTTGTGGAAAAAAGGACAGAAAGCTTATGTTGTTTTTCCGCGTTTAAGCTTTTTGACTGTTCAATGGCACGATAAGCCCGCCTGAAATGGCGGTCAAGCAGAGCCGGCGTAGTCAGGGATTTTTCCACATCAGTTACGCCGTCTGTCTTAAAAACAAAGTCAAGCATTTTTTTCTGTTCATGATTTAGCCCGATGCCTCTGATCATTTTCCCAATGGAAAAACCAAGGAAAAAAGAGTTTTTACTTCCGCTTCCGCTTCCACTTCCGCTTTTTCGTCCTGAAGTATTTTTTGAAAAAATATTTATTATTACAAGAACAATTGCTATTACAGCGATGAAAACAAGAAGAAGAATGGAATCTCTGAGGGAAAAAGTTGATTCCATTTTCATATCTGAAAGCGCTAACTGCAGCGGGTAAAAAAATAGACCTTTCATCATGCTCCCCGTGTTGATGATTTGAGTTCACTGCTGTAATTTAAAATAGCTGTATATAATTTATTAAGCATGGGAGCCGCTTCATATTCTGCAAGGTCACCCAAAAGGACAGTATCATGTTTTTCATAGGCTGCAAGTATTTCTTTTGCCAAATTGAGGAATTCGTTCAGCATTACGTTGAATGAATCTTCATTGTTTTCCTTTTTTGACAGAAAACCCTGTATGTTAAGCTGTTTAAAAACCCTCAATATTTTTTCTGAAACACCAGAAAATATTTGCATTGTTTTGGCGGCTTTTGCGTCCTTGCCTGTTTGAATATCAAGGGGAAGATCGGTGAGTAATGTACAAGTCTCTTCCAAAAGCGGTTTAAGATTTAAAAACTCCTGAAGCGGAGCTGTTACTTCACGCAGCCTTTCTTCGGTTATGGAAAAAGCAGTCTGAGGATTTATTTCACCGCCTGAAAATGAATTAACAAAAATTTTATAAAGATCCGGCATTTGTTCGGCGGTAAAATTCGCCGCTGAGCTTTCTTTCCAGTTTTCGAAAAAATCCGCTCTTTCTTCAAATTTCATGCTTTCAAATATTTTAATATCCGCAAGCAGGTTTTGAAGGCTTTCTGCGGTAAGTTCGGCGAGGGAACTTGTGAATATTTCCAGAGTTTGAACCGAATTGATATCTCTTGTAAATATTTCTTCCATACTGGATGAACCGTTTACAGCCTGACCGTTAATACTCAATCCGCTTAAACGATATCCTGAATTGCCAAGCCAAGCTTCAAGGCCGGCCATTATTTCGCCTATGTTTTTTTCATTGTCAAGTGTAATATCCGCCGGCTTGCCGTCAATTCTTATTTCCATAACATCACCTGTTGCTGCGATTTTGCTGACTGAAATTATCAAGAGAAGTTGACATTTGTTCCATTCGGGCGTAAGCGGATTCCATCTGCGCGTATTGAATTCTAAGCTCCTGCTCTTTTGCCGCTAATTGACGATCCAGTGTTGAAACGCGTCTTTCATCCTGGCTTATGCGGGAATCAATTGTGCTCGTTTTTAGGGAGATAATACCGCCGGTTTCTACAAACGACCTGACAAGTCTGTCTACATTAAAGGCAACGCCGGTGTCAGACATTAAATCCCCGTCTGTATCATTGGCAAAAATCTGTTTGATTGCGGGTACTTTGTTTTCAAGCGCCGCGTCAAGGACTTTTTCGTCAATTTCTAGATAACCTCTCAGCCTCGATACATCGTATCCGGTATTTCTTGCGGCATTTGTGCTGATTCCGATTTGGGCAAGAAGGGTAAGTTCACGTTCAAGATCGGTGGGGTAGGGCGCTGAAACTATGCGCCTGAGGTTATTTTTTAAATTGTTTAATGTAGAATCTCCGTTAAACGCGCCGAGCCTTGATTTCATCGCATCAGCTTCTTCTTTTGACAAATACGTTAACTCATCAACAATACGCTCGTCAGCGCTGACACCGCTTAAATCCCCCCGTCTTGCGCTTGTAAGTACGTTTATTTCCGCCATAAGGCGGTTATAGTTTCCAACAAAGGAAATAACCGCTTCTTTAATACCTTCTGTGTCTGCCCTGACATTCAGTTCGACAGGCATTTCAGAGACACTCTTAATATTCAGCGTAACGCCCGGAACAAGATCGTCAATGTTATTTGTCGGACGTTTTATTTCGATTCCTTCCATTGTTATTATGGCATCACGAGCTGTAGAAACCGCGTTCAAAGGCCTTAAACCGCCTGTTGTGGCGACTGGGTCAAGAATTTCTACTTTGCCGACAGAAACTTCACGGTGAGTATTGTTATTATTTACATTTATTGAAGTGATTGTTCTGCCCTGGGCAATATCGGAAAGGAAAAACTCCCTTGATGTAAAACTGCTGCTGTCTGTAATTGACGGCAGTTTTACCGAACTTCCGTCTGAAAAAAATAGACTTAATACAGCCATATCATCACGGCGCTGCGGTGCTGCGGGAGGCGTCCATTCAGGCAAAGGAGCGGCAGAAGGTTCGTTATTGATTGTAATACCGCCGTAGGTAACAGAGCTTGAAGGAACAGACGGACCCGGCGGCGGCTGGGAAATAATAAAATTACCGTTATTATTTGCTTTGGTAAGGGTTTCCAGTTTTAACATAAGGTTTGAGTCAGAGGTCATGGAAATATTAAGAGGGATAGAAACCGAAGAACCGGGCGGTAATGTTAAAACTCCGTCATTTATTGCCGCCGTCTGATTTGTCCTTCGTACTGTGTTTTCATTAATGGGAATGGCGCTTTGCGTTTCATTTCCGCGTTCCATCATGCCAATTTGTATTGCTAAATCAACAGTGTCGCCTGAGAAGCCAAGCCTGTTTTCCGCGCCTGTTACTTTGGATTCGATTAATAAAGATCTCGTTCCGCTCTGTACTGCCAAAAGGTTTGCCGAAACTTTATCCTGTCCTCCACGGTTTATGGCGTCAGTAAATTCCCTTAAGGTGCCGCCGCGGAAATTTATGGAGATTTCATCTTTGCCAATAATAAATTTGTAGTTTCCCGCCTCTACCCGCGTTCTTTCATCCTGCGGCTGGGAAAGAAACCGGTCTGCTTGGGCGGTTTGTTTTACAGTAAAAGTGAATGATTGCTCTGCAGCTTCTCTTGTGGTTGAAGCGGTAAGAACACTGTCATTGCCTGATTGTGCAATTCTTTCATTAAAAGGATTTTGAAAAGAGTAGAGGAAACGCGCGCTGTCTCTTAAAGAAGTTATACGGCGGCCAACTTCCTGCCAGTAGCCCCTTTGAGTCCGGAGATTTTCGATATTGCTTTGAACTCTGTCCCTTGGGACTTGTTCAAGCCTCATCAGGTCTTGAATTGTCTGTTCTGAATTGAACCGGCTTCTAACTCCCGGTATGAAAACATCGGACATGACCTGATAACCTCCCAAAATCCGGCACACCGCTTGAAATAAAAAAAGCGGTTAATGCTTACACCATCTCATCAAATAAAAGACCAATGACCTCTTTAAGATTTCTGTGTAACCGCTGTAATTCTTCAGGCGGAAGTACCTTAATCACCTTATCGGTTTCTTTGTCAATCACCTTGACTATCACCTGATTAGAACCACGCTCTACAGTAAATTCCAGCTTTTTGCTGAACGCTTTGCTGATTCTTTTAAGATCTTCTGTTGTGGAACTTAAAACTTGAGGTTTTATCTTTGGTTCCGATTGAGTGGCGGCTTCACTTTGTTTTACTGTCGCACGAAGCTCAACCGGAAGCTGTGCTGTCTGGACAGGGTATCCAACACTTGCTACGGACATGACTTACCTCCATGTAAAATGGGCTTTTTGCCAAGTCTGTTAACCCCCGGCTAAACCCTTTTTCCCGCCAATCCCTGGCGAAAAAATTGTACCCTGCCGCATAAATCCATCTTAACTAATCCGATCTCAGTCATCATTGTGTCCAGATTTATTCGGCAGGGTGGGTAAACAGTGAAGGCGCGAACTTCACTGTTTACCATCCTTCTTTACCTGACCGCTTAAAATTAAAGCGGTCAGGTACGCGAAAAAAAGACGACGTCCAGAAGTCTCTTTATTCGCATTGCCTTGATTATCCAAGAACTACGAAAGCAGCTGTAATACTGCCTGGGTGCGCATATTGGCCTGGGCCAGCATGGCGGTTCCCGTTTGGGTCAGGATGGAATCCCTTGTGTAGTCAACCATCTTTGATGCCATATTCGCATCCCTAATCCTGGATTCAGCAGCCTGAATATTTTCAGCCGCAATTGCAACGCCCTGAGCTGCCATTTCAAAACGGTTCTGATAGGCGCCGAGATCGGCACGCTGTTTTGAAACAACTTTTAACGCTGCGTCTACTGTACCGATTGCCATATTTGCCGTTTCAGGATCCGCAATGGAAAGTTTTCCGGCCGCTCCCTGATTGTCAATTAAGCCAAGCGCTCCTGCTGTCATATCGCCTACATAGATTCTTGCGTTTTGATCCATATTGGCGCCGACATGCAGCTGCATGATTCTGCCGCTTGCTGAATCCATTGCAAAAGCCCCTGTAAGCATATTCATGCCGTTAAACTGGGCATGGCTCGCTATGCGGTTAACTTCGTCAACCATCTGCGAAACTTCAACCTGGATTTGCATACGATCCTCATCGGAGTAGATGCCGTTGGCTGACTGTACAGCTAATTCCCTGAGACGGTGCAGAATATCCTGTGTTCCCTGAAGATAACCTTCAGTAGCCTGGATAAAAGAAACACCGTTCTGGATATTGCGTTCAGCCTGCTGCAAACCCCTGATTTGGCCTCTCATTTTCTCAGAAACCGCTAACCCTGACGCATCATCACCAGCTCTGTTGATCTGTAAACCGGAGCTTAATTTCTCCATGTTTTTGGTCATGTTGAACTGGGTTACGCCAAGCTGACGATCGGCATAATAGGCGCTCATGTTGTGATTAATAATCATTTTTACCCTCCATAGTTTTTCATACCCCGGCTATCCTTGCCGGAGTCGTTCCGTGGAAGCAGTTTTAGTGAACAGTATCGCGCAGTTGTTCATTTTATCCGCATACAGAACGATCCAACATCTAATTTTGCACATAAACACTTAATTTTAGGTGCTGGATCGATCCGTCCCACGTATCCGGCTATGCGGCCAGACAACACCGCGTCAAAGACGCGTAACCATGGAAGGCTATTGTCAAATATCTCTGCCTTTTAATAGGCTAACCTTTTTTGGGAATCCGCGGACTCTCAAAAAAGGTTTAAAACCACCAGAGGAGGGGAGTTTCGGTTTTTGGGGTCGAAACTGCCCCTCTTATACTGATTCTACTACATTATTGCAGTAAAGACAAGACCGAAGTTGCTCTCTGGTTTGCCTGTGCGAGCATGGCTGTTCCGGACTGGCTCAGAATCTGGTTCTTTACATAGCTGACCATCTGGTTTGCCATGTTGGTGTCCCTTACCCTGGATTCGGAAGCCTGCATGTTTTCAGCGCCTATATCCAACCCGCGAACGACGTGTTCCAGACGGTTTTGATAAGCGCCAAGATCGGCTCTCTGTTTGTTGATAATTTTAAGAGCAGCGTCAAGAACGCCGATTGTTCTGTTGGCATCATCCGGAGATTCCAATGTGATGAAAGAATCATCCATTTGACGAATTCCGAGACCTTTTGCTGTCATGGTGCCGATGAATACCTGGCTGCGCTGATCCATGTTAGCGCCAATATGAAACCACATTGAGGCGGTAACCACGTTCTGCCCTGTCATTCGTGCGAAACGTCCTGTAAGCATGTTCATGCCGTTAAACTGGGCATGGCTGGCGATTCTGTCGATTTCGGCAACAAGCGCTGATACTTCGACCTGAATGTACATTCTGTCTTCTTCGCTGTAAATGCCGTTTGCCGCCTGAACTGCCAATTCCCTTATGCGCTGAGCAATATCCTGGGTTTCCTGGAGATATCCTTCCGCTACCTGAATAAAGGAGATGCCGTTTTGGGCATTGGTTGAAGCCTGGTTAAGACCGCGAATCTGACTGCGTAACTTTTCAGAAACAGCAAGTCCTGATGCGTCATCACCAGCACGATTGATACGAAGACCTGAAGAAAGTTTCTCCATGTCTTTGTCAAGGAACACTTGGGTTACCTTGAGGGACCTGTCCGCAAACATTGCGCTTAGGTTGTGATTAATGATCATAAGATCCTCCTTGAACTTGAACAGAAGCATCCATGCTTCCGTTGGCAGAATATGTTTCATCCGGAATTCCGCGGTTTTCCCGTCTGAAGACAGTATCTGCCATAATCATTATCGGCAGAATAAAAACAAAACTTTAATCTTTTTTTTCACTATTTTGGGAAAACGATTAAGGGGCGGCGCTGACCGGAAGGCTGGTATTCGCTGCCATCAGGAAGGCCGAGGTTTTGCTGAACCGGAAGCGCCAGCGGTTTATCGGCAGGGCCAGATGAAGGTAATGGTCTTAAATTGGGCTTATTTACTGTTTTTGAGGCCGTACCGGCCTTTTTTACCTTTGCGGTTTTGCTTTCTATCTTCTTTTTCTCTTTTACTGTTACGGATTTTGATGTTTTTACTGGTTTAGCAGCCTTTTTTACTGTTGTTTTAACTGTTTTTTTAGGCGTTGTAGCTTTTTTCACAAATATACTCCTCTCGAAATATTTATAATATACCTGTATGAATTGATTTTTGGCTTATAAAAGTATTTTAACATATAATTTGCACTTTTGGGAGTATTTTTTGCAATTTTATTGAAAATATTTTAATTAAACTGCGGATGAGGCTTTTAAACAGATACTCTTCCATTTCCAAGAAAATGGCCCTTTTGCAGCTCTTATACGAAAGGCTTCTTCAATTGCGGAAAATACGCTTTTTTCAAGATTTTGGCTCATAAAGGAGCCCCAGCGGGATTGCTCTGCATTGAACCAAAAAGCAAGGTCTTTTTCTGTTATTAACCTTTCTTCTTTTTGGTCAAATATGCGGCAGTTCACTGTAAACTTTTGTTCTTCCAAAGCGGCTGTCAAATCATTTTCATCCAAAAACTCATCTCCTGTTAATTTCTGAAAAAACAAGCCTTCCGCTTTTTCCAGCGCTGCCGCCAAATCCTGTTTTTCACATTCATCCGCAAGTAAACGTGAAATTCTCTCTCCAAGACGGGGAGGTGAAAAAAGCAGAAC
>JAIRUY010000005.1 GCA_031254175.1 Treponema sp. | reverse complement strand
AAATTGCCCATCGGGACTAAACCCAGAATAACGCCCCATGCAAGCCCTGCCGCCAGCTGGCTTTTCTTTACATTGCCGTTAAGGGCAACTATTAACTTTGCTATAGCCTTTATCAAACGGATTCCTCCTGTATAATTTTTTATATACCATAAAGGTATTGCTGTAAAGTCTCAAGAATGATAAAGTGTTATATGCTTCAAAAAGCACAGAAAACAGATTTTTTTGATCGCATACAATTAACCACCGAAAAATATTTAACTTATCGAAAAAGAGTTCGCCGCGTCAGCAGGGAAAAACGAAAGAAAAAAGGTTTTGTAATAGATACGCTCGAAGCAATTTTGTGGGCTATGGGCATGGTTTTGCTGATCAATCAATACTTTATACAGGCATACAGGATTCCCTCCGGTTCAATGATTGATACGCTGAATATCGGCGATCATATTTTTGTCAATAAAATTGTTTACGGGCCTGAACTGCTGCCCGGTTTTGTAAAATTGCCAAGCCCTATAACGCCCAAACGGAATGATATTATCATTTTTGAAAGCCCCGAATACGAATCCCGCGGTACTGTTTTTGATGTTGCCCAAAGGATAATCTATATGATGACTCTGAGCATGATTGATATTGACAAAGATCAAGCAGGCAACCCAAGGGTTCATTTCCTGATAAAACGGGCTGTAGGGCAGGCCGGCGATCGTTTTATCATTGAAAACGGCGAAATGAAAATTTGCTTTTCGGGGGAAGACCGCTGGGTAAATGAAAGGGATTATAACGCCAAACAGGGCTGGGAACACAGAATTAACAGGTTGATGAAAGAAGATCAATACCCCTCGCTTGTTGCCGCAGGCAAGGTTACAGGCTGGACAAACAGGGGAATAAACGCATCTGACAGATTAAGAATGAAGGCTTCCCCGGAAAGAGAAGTTTATAATCCTGATTTTTTTGCTCATGAATTGGCAAGGCTTGAGACATTAAGAAAAGCGTCTCCCCATGACAGCCGTTATTTAATGCTTCTTGCAAAACAAAGCCTTGGCTGGTATGTTCCGGAAGGCAGAGTCTTCCCATTGGGAGACAACCGTGACAATTCCAGGGACGGACGTTCTTTTGGCCCTGTCAGGGTAACAAGGGTGCTTGGAAAGGGAATGATTATTTACCTTCCGCCAAGCAGATGGAGCAATATTAAATAATGGCGGTAAATTATGTTTGAAAAATGGACGCGATATTCTTATAGATCGCAGCAGCATCAACGCCATCAAATTTTTAAAATTATTTTTATTGTTTTTATTCTGTATGTTATATACAGCATTATAACCGCGTTTTTCTTTTCGGTTTGGGTAGTAGAAAATAATACTATGCAGCCGGGATTATCTTCCGGCGACCGCTTGGTTTTTACTTCCTTTGCGCCGCCTTCCTGGATTAACCGAAACAGGAGTGAAGAAAATCTTTTGTTCAAACGCGGCAATATTGTATTGGTCGACATTGGACAGAATAATAAACAAAAACTGCCCTTAAGAATTATTGACGGATTGGTCAGGTTTCTTACAGCGCAAAGGGTCAGTATTTTTTCCGGGAAAGGTCAGTATCATATTAAGCGGGTAATTGCCCTTCCCGGAGATGAAATTTCCATGTCCAATTATATATTCAGGGTAAAGACACCAAATAATTCCTACAGCCTGACAGAATTTGAATTATCGGAAAAACCATATCATTTAACTATTGCTCAAACATCTTCTTTATGGGATGAATCATTGCCTTTTTCAGGCAGTATGGATACAATAATCCTTGGGCCGGATGAATGTTTTGTTGTTTCTGACGACAGGAGCAACACAAATGATTCACGCACATGGGGTGTAATTTCGCCGTCAATGATCACCGCAAGAGCGGTACTTAGGTTTTGGCCTTTTTCTAAGTTCAAAATTTTATGAAAAGGCTTTAAAGCAAATTTTTGTGGAAGAGAAACTCTCTCTTTATATCCATATCCCCTTCTGTGCTCACCTTTGCGATTATTGTGATTTTTTTTCTGTAATGGCAAAAGATGTATCAGACGAATACATTGACAGGTTTTTGAATGCTGTTGTTAAGGATATTAATTATCAGCTTGAATATTTTAATGTAAAAGAAATACCAACAGTTTATATAGGCGGCGGGACTCCGTCTGTGCTTGGACAGCGTATCGCTGTCCTGTTTGATGTTTTAAAAAGAAACAATTTTTCGCCTGTGGAATTTACTGTAGAGGCAAACCCTGAGTCTGTCACGGAAGAATTCCTTGAAGTCTGCCTGGAAGGAGGCGTAAACAGATTAAGCCTTGGAGTGCAGACTTTTTATGAACCTTCACGAATTCTGGTAAACCGCACAGCATCTGATGTAATTCGTGAGCGCCTTGCTCTTGCTTCCCGTTTTTTCCCAAAGGCCATTAGTGTGGATCTTATTACAGGTCTTCCTTTGCAAACTGAAAAAATTGTCCTTGATGACATAAAAAGAATCCTTGATTTTACTCCGGCCCATGTTTCACTGTACAGTCTTATTACGGAAAGCGGCACAAATCTTAACAGAAAAATAAAAGAAAAAAAAATTATTCTTCCTGATAATGACTCCTCTGATTCTCTGTGGTTAGCTTCGTGCGATGCCCTGAAAGATGCCGGTTTCCGGCATTATGAAGTTTCAAATTTTGCGCGTAACGGCAGCGAGTGTCTTCACAATATACGTTACTGGCGCATGGAAGGCTGGCTGGGTGCGGGGCCGGCAGCTTCCGGCACTGTTATAGATGAAAAAAACGGAAAGGCAAAACGGTATACTTACGCGCATGATATTGATGCGTATATTGCCTCGCCTGAAATAATAAAAGCGGCAGTTGAGGATTTAGACAGCGCTGAGACAATGCGTGAAAGCCTGTTAATGGGTTACAGGTTTTGCGAAGGCCCGGATTTATCAGTTTTTAAACAGCGTTTCGGACGCGGCATTGAAGAATGCATTCCGCGGACACTTTCACACTGGAAGAACAAGGATAAAATGCTTTTTCTGAACAGTTTTCTCTCTTGTGCCTTTTCAGAACTTGAAGAAAACGGGTATTAGTCGGTGTGGGTATCGTAGATCTTGCAGAAATCACCGTCAATGGTTTTTACAATATCAATAAGTTTAGGATCAAAGTGGCTGCCGCTGTCTTCTAAAATTTTTTGCATTGATATTTCATGGCCTAATGCCGGTTTATAGCTGCGTTCCATGCGAAGGGCATCATAGACATCGGCAATGGTGACAATTCTGGCGGCAAGCGGAATCATGTCTCCTTCAAGCTGGAAAGGGTAGCCTGTTCCGTTCCATTTTTCATGGTGGGAAAGGGCAATTTCTTTTGCCATCGGGTGCGGATATGTAGAAAGAATAAAGGCGCCGTTCTTTGTATGTTCACGCATTACCGCCCATTCCCAGTCAGAAAGGGGGCCTTCTTTATTTAATATGTCATCAGGTGTGCCAATCTTTCCTACGTCATGCATTGCGGCAAGAAAACCGATGTTGTCAATAAAATCAGCATCTATACGCTTATAGGCTTCTCCGCCAATTGAAAAAAGTTCCTGCGCAAGCCTTTTTGAATATTCATTAACGCGGACTATATGTTTGCCTGTATCGTTATCCTTTAGCTTTGAAGCTTCAAGGAGAGAAAGAAAGACTGAACGCAGCAGTTTTTTGTTTTCTTCAGTAAAATCGTCAAACATTACTACAAAATCGCTTGTAGTTTTTAGATCCATTTCCAAAGGAAATATATACACTCTTATCTGTACTGAAACAGTAGTACGGGTTTTAATCTGCGCTGAACCTTTCCATGAAAACCCGTTTCCGCCATTGATAATTGTTTCTCTTATTTTCCTGGCATCATCCAGTTCAAATGCTTTGCCGAAAAGATCGAAAAAATATTTCCCTGTTAAATGTGTAAAACTGGAGAACATTTGTTCGCATGCTTCATTTGCATGTATAATTTTTAATTTCTTGTTGATTATCAGGACCGGGATTATGCTTGTTTTAAACGGGCTGAAAGAAGCCGGTAAAACAGAGGAAGAATCTTCGTCGGACTCGGACTCGTTAAGACTACCTTCGTCGTCTTCCAGGAGTTCAACTTCTTCCTCTTCTTCATAATTACTCATTATTTATCCCATTTTAAAATATTCAGGACCTGAATAAAGATAACCTATATTATTATCCAACAAATTGTTTTTTTTTGCAATGGATATCAATTCTTTTGCATAACCTCTGGTTTCAAAAACAGGGATAAGGCTTTCTTTTAATTTCTGCGGCAGTGAAGCATAAAGCGAAACGGCTCCAGGACCTGATAAAATAATATCGTTTTTATAAATTTCATTGTTTTTCATGATTTCTGCCGCGATTTGGCTTTCAACCGCGTCAACAGGCGGAAAAAGGCATTTTTCACCCTGATAAATGGAAAAAAACCATGAACTTTTTCTGGCCTGTATTACAGGGAGTACTCTGTGGACTATCGTTGAAGGTAACAAACAACTTTCCTGGTGAGAAAAAGCTATGCAATCAAGCGTTGGAATTGCAATAAAAGGAATGGAATGAGAAAGGGCAAGACCTTTTGCTATTGAATAACCAATTCTAAGGCCTGTAAATGATCCCGGACCTCTCATACAAAGAACACCTTCAAGATTTTTCACATTTAAACAGGCTTTTTTCATCAGACTGTCAATGCAGCCCATTACAAGTTCAGAATGTCTGATGCCTGCGTCTGTCTCTGTGTAATGAACTTCCTCACCATGACAGACGGCTGCAGAGAGGATCGAACAACTGGTATCTATTGCCAGCAGATTCATGGATTTTCCGCAAAAGACTGTTC
>JAIRUY010000001.1 GCA_031254175.1 Treponema sp. | reverse complement strand
ATAATTTCTGCTCTTATTGCATTGTACCGTATGTCCGCGGCAGAGAAATTTCCCGCGATCCAAAAAGTAGTCTGGAAGAAATCCGGCTTGTAGGAGAAAGGGGAGTGCGTGAAGTTACTTTGCTGGGACAGAATGTAAACAGCTATTATTGGGAAAAAGAAAAAATGGATTTTCCCCGTCTCTTAAAATTAATAGCGGAAGAAACCGGAAAAAGTCCTGTAAAATGGGTGCGTTTTCTTTCGGCAAATCCGTATAATTTTTCTTCTGAAACAATTCAGGTTTTGGCAGATAACCCTGTTTTCTGCCGCCATTTGCATCTGCCTGTCCAGCATGGCTCGAACGCTGTGCTGGAAGCGATGAACCGGCGATACACAAGAGAACGCTTCCTTGAACTTGTCAGTGAGATTCGCAGGTCTTTGCCGGGAATTACCATTTCTACGGATATTCTGGTTGGTTTTCCGGGTGAAACTGAAGATGATGTTGAACAAACCCTCCGGTTAATGGAAGAAGTGAAGTTTCTGTATTCATATATGTATCACTTCAATCCAAGAGAAGGTACCAGAGCATTTGATTTACCTGACAGAATAAGCGAAGAAGTAAAAAAAGAAAGGCTCGCAAGAGTGATTGCTCTACAGGAAAAACATACCGCCGGGCTGTTAAAAGAACGAATTGGCAGTACGGAACTGGTTTTAATAGAGGGAATTTCACGAAAAAATGCCGATGAATTAATAACAAGAACTGAAAAAGACGAAATGGTGGTTGTTCCCGGTTCCGGCTCAATGATTGGCTCTTTTGCCATGCTTACCCTTGATGCTTTGAAGGGAAACACATTTCGCTCCCGGCGCCTGAATATTTAGACGTTGGATAAACAAAACAAAGGAGTTATTATGCCGTGGCGTTTAATATTAATCATAGTTGTATTTGTCGTATTTCTGATATTTATTGCCTTTAATCTGGATGATAATTATAAAAGTGATATTAATTTTGGCTTTTCCAAGGTTGAAGATGTTCCGGTATATCTTACTATACTAACCTCTTTTGTTGTGGGATTATTATGCGCTTTGCCGTTTGCCATGCGTGTATCCAAAAAAATAAATAATACTTCCGGAGTGTCAAAGAAAAAACATACAGAGAAAACTTCAGATAGCGGCGCTCCCGGCAAGGGCGAAGAGAAAAATCATTAAGGTGTCCATGTTGATGAACAGACTTATTTTTTTTCTTGTCTTGTTTACTGTATTTTCAGGCGTTTGTTTTTCACAAACAGGCGTCTCCCTGAAAACTGAAATTCAGAATCTGGAGAAAATTGCAGGAGGGCAGGGGACTTCTCCCTCTGAGCGGCATAACGCGCTTGTCCGTCTTGCCCGCCTTCGCCAGCTTTCAGGAGATATTGAAGGCGCGGCAAGGAACTGGCTGGAAGCCGCTGCCGCCGTACCCGGGCAGGTAGATGATGACGCTCTTTTGGCATGCGCCTATTGTCTTGCCGCAATGGGCGAGTGGGACAGAGCCCGCACCGCCCTTGAGCCGTTACTGCTTAAATCTGTCCGCGCGAATTTTTTAAATATCAGTATCAATGCGATAAATACCGGCAATACATCTACGCTTGCGGCGATTGCTGAAAATCCTGTTTATTCCCAAATGAAAAGCGAAATATATTTCATGCTCTGGAAAATTTCAGGCGGGGAAGCGGCTGAAAACTGGCGGCAGCGTCTTGTTAATGAGTTTCCCCAGAGTCCGGAAGGCCGTCTTGCTTCAGGCGAAAACTCAAGAGTAGTTAAGGCAAGTCCAACTCCGTTTTGGCTGTTCATGGGCGGACTTGATTCCCTTTCTGTTTTGGAAAGCGAGCCTTTGTCTCTTTCCTCGGCGGTGCAGCCTGCCGCAAATCAAAGCGCAAACGCCGTCCAAACTGTTTCTTCTCAAAGCAGGCTGCAAACAGGGCTGTTCAGCCGTCAGGAAAACGCGCAGGCACAGGCTGCAAGTTTAAGACAGGCAGGATTTTCTTCTTCGATTGAACGGCGCATTGTTAACAATAACGAAATGTGGGCTGTTGTTGTTTCAGCGGGACAGGACACAAACCGTACAATTGCCGCTTTGCGAAATGCCGGATTTGAATCATTTCCTTTGTGAAAAATTATTGACTTGTTCAACAAGTCTTGTAAAATGCGTAGCATTTTGCTGTTTTTTCCTTAACCCAATCGCAGATTTTTTGACTATTAGAATCTGCCGCCGCGGCCGCCGTGAGATCTGCCGGATGAACTTATATGTCTGCCTCCGCCGCCTGAGCCAGAATTTGTCTGGCGCCTCACTTTTGTTACAGTACTATACAGGAAACGATCGCTTTTTGCGGTAAAGGATAAACTGCCGTTTATCATATATGCGCCGGCCTCTTTTTTTCCAAGTACTGTGTTCATCCCTCTTTTCCAGACTTGGATAATTATAAACGCCGTCCCAAAAGCAATAATCCATGCTCCAATAACCAACGCAGTATGCCGGTGCTGAAAAAAATTATAACTGCGGCCTTTTGCTTCAAGGGAAAGGAATTTTTCCCAGTTAGAAATGAAAGAAAAATAAGCCTCATAATAATTATCTGCTCTCAAATATTTTAAAATGTCTTCTTCCAGTTTAACTCCGGCGTAAGAAAGTAATATTTTTTCGCCTCTGCCGGAACTGCTCAGCCAAAAATCCCGTGTATCCATAACAATCAAGAAAAGACAACCGTCTCTGTCAACACCATAACCGTAACCGTTGTAATCAAAAAAATCATCCGCAAAATCTCTGGTACTGGCGCTTCCTGTACTTTTTTCCGTAACAATGACAAGGTCAACCCCGTAAGTACCGGCAGCGGAATTGATTTTTTCCAAAAGGCTTGTTATTTCCGCAGGACTTAAAAGACCGGCATTATCGACGATTCTCTGCTGGGTAAAGGCGGGAAAGGAAAATGCTGTGATTAATAAAACAAAAACCAATAACTTAATTTTAGTGTATTTCATTTTAAAATCTCCTACAAGAAAATCCGCAAGGCCTGAATGATAAGGGTTAGAGCCGTGCCGGTAATGACAGTGAAAATAGCCAAGTATTTTTTTACTTTTCCGGAATCAACAGGAAGCCTTCCCGCAAGCAGACCGGTCTGTCCGTTCATGAGAAACATATAATTTTCGTTTTTATATTTTGTATTCAGTACCCACACCGGAAAAAAACTGTAGCTCACCTTGCCGTCCTTTATATTTACGCTTGAACTTTCAGGTCTTAGCGAAGAATACCCTGTCACGGTTTTTGAAAACTCAGTTTCTACGGTTGCCTTTATCCTGCGTCCTGCCCTTTCTTTGCATTTTGCCGCGTCAACGTCATATTTTTCTGCCATGTAACCAGATAGAAAAGCAGTTTGAAAATCTCTCAGATGGTTATAATCAAAAGGCTCTATCGCGTCCATGTAGTTGTCATCCATTTTTTCAGAGCCGTCTACGGGAATTTTTTCAAAAGACAGGCTGCCGTCTCTTACCACCGAATAATGATCGGTTTTTGTGTAGTTGAAATTACTGTCACTCCACATTCTTACCTTTGCCGCCCTGTAACGGATATGAGCATCAGCCTTTGCGTCAAAAAGCCAGTACGGAAGATAAACGCCCTGTATGCAGTTGACTCTGTTTTCTTCTTTAAAAAAATCAGGGAGCAGTTTTTTTCCGCGATAAAAACCTTTTAGGGCTTCCACGGCAGTCTTCTTTTCCAGTTTAAAAGGAATTACATAATCCGGTTTTAAAAGCCCTTCCAGTCTTTTTATTACAATCTGCGAATTACCGCAGTTGGGGCAGACCATAGCCGCTGTATTTTTGTCACCCAACAATTCGGCGCCGCATGAAGGGCAGGCGCCTGGTGTTAAGTTATCAAGCTCGCTTGTTTCCCAGTTTTTTCCAGCCTTGCTTTCATCCCATCCAAAATTATCCTTTGCCGCAGAAGCAATTTCTTTTTGATATTCCTCAAGAGCTGCAATTTCAAATTCAGTATCACAGTAGGGACATTTCATGTTTTGGGAAGAGGAATCGAATTTTACCGCTCCTGCGCAATTGGGACACTTGTATTCTTTTATGTCCATGCTTTTTTCCTTATTTCATTCTCTCGGTTTGCCGCATTCCGCGCAGAACTTGCCTGTGTTTCCGCTATGGCCGCAGGAACATCTCCAGCCGGCAGTGTTTCCGTTTGCAGGAGCTTGCGGCGGCGCTGCCTGATTTTGAGCGCCCATCTGAAACAAAGCCTGCGGATTCATGCCGCCTGCCTGCGCCGCCATGCCCATTCCCATAAAACCGGTCATTGCACCGGCAGTATTTCCTGCGGCGGTGCGCATTGCGTCTGTTTGAGCGTTAACAAGGGAAGCCGCCGCCATGGTCGGGTCTCTCATAACTGCCGCAGCCTGAAGCTGTTTTATGCGGTTTTCATCTTCCGCGGATGCGGTGCATGTGATTCCGAAGTTTACAATTTCAATGCCGCGGTGTTCCCTCCACTTGCCGCTAAGCGCTTCGTTAAGAAGCTGCGCCAATTTTTCTGTATGAAAAGAAATCTCGTGATACTCACCCAAACCCAATTTTCCAAGCGACGGACCCAGGACAGTTATTATCTCACTTTTTAACTGGCTGTCGATATTATCCCTTGTATATTGATCATTTACATTGCCGCAAACGTTAGTGTAAAACAGCGCAGGATTGCTGATACGGTAGGAATATTCTCCGTTTGCGCGCAAACTTATTGTTAGGCGAAGATTTATATTCGGATCGATTACAAGAAACGGAATGGGATTTGGAGTACCGTATTTGTTGCCGGTTATTTCCTTGGTATTAAAATAGTAAACCCTCTGATCCTTACCGGGGCTGCCGCCGTGTTTGAATCGTTCCCCGATGCTTTTTAGAATACCTTTAATTCCCTCATCAAGGCCTCCGTAGAAAACACTTGATTCAGAGGACTGGTCGTAGGTATAGTGCCCTTCCTCTGCGCAAAATTCCATTATGCGGCCGTTATCAACAATGATTGCGGCCTGCCCCCTGTTAACAACAATACCTGAACCATTGGAGATGATATTGTCTTCTCCCTTGGTATTACTGCTTCTCTTGCTTACCCGTTTCTGTCCCTTGGCCGCAAGTACATTAGCATCTAGGCTTTCACACACAAAAAACTCAAGCCACTGATCCGCAAAAGTGCCGCTGACAGAGCCAATCAAAGCTTTTATAAGACCCATATTTCACCTCTTTTTTCTCAAGTTTTTTCGGGCTTGTTCGGAAACAATGTACCTTCGATTTGCGGTTTCCGGACGACTCTAATTTTATTATATAATAGTTTATTTTTTTAGGAAATGGAATAGAAAACATTGTTTAAATTCGTCTTCGGTGGTAGACTCTTCGTTACAATAAAAAATGATTTGCAAATTACAAAGGAGGCAAAAATGATTTACAGGGAATACGGGCAGACCGGAAAAAAGGTTTCTCTGCTTGGTTTTGGTGGAATGAGATTCAAAAATATTGATGACACGGAAGAATGTGTCCGTATGATGATTGCCGCCGCAGAAGGCGGGATAAATTATTTTGATACCGCGCCCGGATATTTCGAAACAAAGAGCGAAACCATTTTTGGCAGGGCTTTTGCACAAATGCGCAAGCTTAATCTTCCCTATTATTCTGCTACAAAAACAACAGAATTTACAGAAACCGGCATACGAAATGAAATCGAAGCGCAGCTTAAACGCCTCGATATTTCTGCCATAGATTTTTACCATATCTGGTGCGTAACAAGTTTGAGTAATTGGGATAACAGAAAAAAGAACGGCGTTCTGCAAACTTTTAAGAAACTCAAAGAAGAAGGACTTATACGCCACATTTGTATTTCCAGCCATTTGACAAAAAATGAAATCAGGGAATTATTGATGGAGGGAGTTTTTGAAGGAGTGCTGTTTGGTTATTCAGCCTATAATTTTAAAACAAGACAGGAGGCATTTGACGCAATAAAAGAAAAAAAACTCGGCGCTTTAATTATGAATCCACTTGGAGGCGGAATAATTCCCGACCATCCCGGACTTTTTAACTTTCTCCGCCGTGACGGTGAAAGCGCTGTTGCCGGGGCATTGCGTTTTCTCTGGGATCATCCGGAAATTACCAGCACTCTTGTCGGTTTTGATACCATGGAACACCTCAAAGAAGCATTGCAGGCGTTGGAAACTTACAAACCCCGTACTTTGGCAGAACTTGAAGAAGTTAAGTCAAAAGCCGGGATTTCACTGGAAGGAATCTGCACCGGATGCGGTTACTGTGATAATTGCCCTCAAGAGGTACCTATCCCGAAATATATGGACACATACAACCATAAATTACTCGACAAAAAAAGCAATGATCCAATCGGAGATCGGCTTAAATGGCACTGGAGTCTTCAAAGAACAGGAGCGTCAAAATGTACTGCCTGCGGTCTGTGCGAAGAGGCCTGTACGCAGCACATTAACATCATTGAACGCCTTAAGGAAATTGCAGCTGTCTGACGCGGAACAGCGAATACGGGGTTTTAATTTCCCGCGAGGAAACTGAGCAGTCTGTTCTCGTCGTCTAACGCGCAAAGGGAGCGCAGTTTAGAAAGTCCTTGTAAAAAATTGTATCTGGATTTTGTATGGCTGTTGCGGCTGTTGATATAAAGCGAAGTAGCTTCACTGACGTCAGATACGGAGCTTTGCCCAAGCCTGTAGCGTTCCATGACAAACTCAAAATGCCTTTCTGTATATTCTAAAGAACGGCGCGAAGAAAGAACTGAACCTGCCTGCGCAAAAATGTTCATAAGAACGCTTAAGAGTTCTGCTTCCAGAGAAACCCTTGAGTTTATATAATCAAGAGCGGCGGATTCGCTGGCTAGTTGGCTTTTTTCTATTCTGTTGGAAATAACCCAAAAATCCAGAGGTATGCTTCCTGTGATTGAAACGCCTCCTCTGCCGCTTGTGCCAAAACCTTTTTCGGTTGAATAACTTAAGCCGCCCGAAAAAACAGTCGCACTTATTGTTGGGTAAAAATCCCTCCATGTTGAGGAAAGATTCATTTCCGCTCTTTCGCTGTTAAGAGCCGCAATCGCAAGCGACGGATTGGAAGCTGCAAGCACATTCCAAAATCTTGCGTATAACGCATCGGCATCTTCATCAGAAATGCCTGCCAGAAACGAGAGAACTTCTTCATACGCGCTAAAATCAATCTGCACAAACTCAACATTATTTGAATGGCCGGTAAGGTTTCTTAGTTTTGTTATATTGAGAGCAAGATTGCGCCTCGCTTGGTTGCGGGAGTTTTCCCTTGTTTCTTTATCAGCTAACGCTTTAAGAAAATCGCCCCGGTTTATAATCCCGTTTACGCTCCTGACCTCCGCAATGGCAAGGCTTAAAGCTGCCGCTTCCAGCGAAGCTTCTTCGGCTTCCAGGGTTGCCGCCGCCTCCAATACCGCATAGTAGGCGTTATCCACAGAGTCAAGCACATTGAAGTATTCAGCCAGCGCGCTTTTTCTTACGCTTTCTGTCGCAATGGAACTTATTGCTTTTTGAATAAACCCTTTTCCGCCCTGAAAAATAATCTGCGTTATGGATAGATTTACTCCCGTATTGAATGTGTCAACGGGGTTTACAAATTCTAAATCCCTCATATAATCCATTGAAGCGTTGTACCCGGCGGAAACCGAAGGCAAAAGGTTATATAATTGATTTCTTTCATCAAGTATGCTTGAGCGTATTGACATTTCGTATTTTGCGAGCGAACGCGAGTTTGCAAGCGCAAGAAGCCTCGCCTGTTCAAGAGCAAGAGTTTCGGCAAACGCCGTCACGCCCATAAATAAAATTAGACATAATGCAAATAATTTCTTCATAATCCCCTCTACTCATAACGTAATGCATCTATCGGGTATAATCCTGCAGCTTTAAGCGCCGGATAATAACCGAAAATGATTCCAACCAGAGCCGCAAACAAAGTTGAGGCCATAACAATCAGCGGATTGATTGCGGTGGGAATCCCCGTCATTGAAAGCAGTTTGCACACAAGAAAAGCCATGCCGATACCAAGAATTCCTCCCATAAGACTCAAAATTACGCTTTCTGTAAGAAATTGAAAAAGAATATCCCTTTTGCGGCCGCCGACAGCCATTCTTATACCGATTTCCCGCGTACGTTCTGTTACAGAAACCAGCATAATGTTCATAATCCCTATGCCGCCGACCAACAGCGATACTCCTGCAATTGCAGCTAACAAAGTAGTCAGCGTCTTTGAAGTTGCCGATGCCATATCTATCATGTCCGCCTGATTCATGATATCAAAATCAGCGGCGGCTCCTTGGTTAATGTTTCGTGATTCTTTTAGTATCGCCTCAGCCTCTTTTTGTGCCGCTTCCATATATTCTTTGCTTAGCACGCTTATAAGAATTGTGCTGATGTTACGCGCATTGGCAATCCGTGTCATTGCGGTGTCCAGCGGAACTATAACAATGTCATCCTGATCGTTTCCTCCCATGCCTGCGCCCTTGTTTTCCAAAAGCCCGATAACGGTAAAATAATTGGTTCCTATTCTTATTTGTTCTCCAAGAGCGGCATTCGCAATGCCAAAAAGATTAGCTGCCGTAGTACGGCCAAGGATCGCCACTCTGTTTCTAAGTTTCATGTCTTCGTCATCAAAAATAAAACCTTCGTTCACATTCCAGTTCCTTGCTGTAAAGAAATCCGGTTCAACACCCTGAATAGACACTTGCGCATTTCCAAGACTTCCTGTGACATTGGAACTGGTCTGAACAATTCCTGAAATTGCGGCGGCATAGGTAGATTCGCCGCGCAGTTTCTCAATATCATTTTTGGTAAATGAATTCATTCTCATCATCACCTGCTGTCCTGAGCGGCTCATCTGCCTGCGCGGCATTATCTGCAATAAATTGGTTCCCATGGCAGTAATCCGCTCTTCAATTGCCCGCTGCGAGCCTTCGCCAAGGGCAACCATTATGATTACAGACCCAACGCCGATAATTACCCCCAAAGATGTAAGAAGGCTGCGCATGCGGTTGCGAAGGATGGAGCGAAAGCAGGTATGCAAAAGCTGGAGAATATTCATGTCAATTCCCTGCCAAAAGCGAATGATCCTTATTCCAGTGTGACAGATCGTCTAACGCATTGCGCCTTTTTTTTACCTGCACATCGGAAACAAGTTCGCCGTCCCTTAAGGTGATGATTCGTTTTGTATAGGCGGCTAGTTCCGGCTCGTGCGTTACCATAATGATCGTTTTTCCGCCGGCGTTTAACTGTTGAAATAACCCCATAATTTCCAGCGTCATTCCCGTATCCAAATTGCCCGTCGGCTCATCTGCGAGAATAAACGCAGGGTCGTTTACCATTGCCCTCGCTATGGCAACACGCTGCTGCTGCCCGCCTGAAAGCTGTGAAGGAAAGTGATCCATCCGCTCGTTTAGCCCAACATCTTTCAGGGCTGCCACGGCGCGCTCACGGCGGGCAGAAATCTGCTGATTTTTTTCATTCTTTTCCCTTCTTCTGTAAAAAAGAGGAAGCTCGACATTTTCAAGCGCCGTAGTGCGCGCAAGTAAATTAAAAGACTGAAATACAAAACCGATTTTACGGTTTCTGATATACGCGAATGTATCCGAGTCGGAAGAAGAAGTTTCTATGCCGTCAAGAGTATATGTTCCGTCTGTGGGTTTGTCCAGACAGCCCAGAATGTTCATCAAAGTTGATTTGCCGGAACCGGATGGGCCCATAACGGAAACAAACTCGCCCGCTTCGGCGGAAAAATCAACGCCGCGTAATGCCCGTACAACAACAGTGTCTGCGCTTTCTTTTTTTGAGCCTGTTTTTCCTCCCATGCGGTATTCCCGTTTAATACGGCGCATTTCTATAACGGCCACTTATATTTTCTCCCGCAGGATTACCTTAAGACCTTCAAAGTCTTCATTCAGAAACACTTGAGTGTTTGAGCCGTCGCTTATGCCTGTACGAATCTGCATCACATCAAGTTTTCCTTCCCTGTTTATAAACCATAGGTTTCGCATAACGATTTGAGATGTGTTGCGTACCTGTCCCGTTCCTTGAGCACTGCCGCCCTGTCTGCCGCCGCCGCCCGTCATCATTCCGCCCCTCATCTGATTTCCGCCGCCCATCATAAGACTCGTAACCGCATTCGTACTTGTTTGATTCTGCTGCTGTGCGCTGGTTTGGGCAGCCGCTGCCCTTGCTTCTATCGCCGCAGCCTGCTGTCTTTCGTCCATGTTAGAAAGACTTGCATTAAAAACCATGTCTGAGATTTGGGCTTCGCTTAAATGCGTCGGCTGATAACGCAAGGCGGCATTTGAAACCAGGAGTACGTTTTCCGCACGTTCAACAATAAAGTCTACCGCGCAGGTCATGCCCGGCAGAAGTGAGCCGTCCTGATTTTCCACATTGATTATCACCGTATAGGAAACTATGTTATTTGATACAACCGGAACCATCCGTAAGTTTTCTACAACCCCAGTAAATCTGCGTCCCGGTATGCTTTCCATGGTAAAACGCACCTGCTGTCCTTTATGAATGGAAGTTACATCCAGTTCTCCCACAGCGGCTTCAATCTGCATTTCCCGCAGATTCTCGGCAATGATAAAAATACTGCTTGAACTGCTGCTGTTGGAAGAATCTACAACCGTGTCTCCGGTATTGATATTACGGTCAAGTACAATGCCGTCAATGGGAGATGTAATATAGGCATATTGATTTATCTCGGTTTCAATAACCCTTAAATTTGCTTCGGCAACCGCCAAATCAGCAGCCTGATTATCAAGAGTAGTTTTGCTGGTTCTAAGTTCATACTCGGAGATCAAATTTCTTTCAGCAAGAATTTCCTGATTACGGTAATTCATCAGCTGTAATTCATAATTTGCTCTCGCCTTCTGGACAGAAGCGGCCTGCTGATCACGCTGGAGACGAAGCATGTCGGTATTTAAAACGGCAAGTATGTCTCCCCTGCGCACAGTGTCATTGTAATCGACCAGAACTCTTTCAACTTTGCCGCTCATGCGGGGCAGCACTTTTACAGTAGCGACAGGATTTATCGTTCCGCTCGATGAAACTGTCCGTTCAAGATTACCCCGTCTTACTTCAGTAAAATCATACGAAGCGGAACCGGTCTTTTTTCCGCTGCAGGATAGAAAAACTGCCGTCAAAAAAATTAAAATCACAGAATTAATAGCTTTGTTTTTCATTGTTTCAAGAATTCCTTCGTATTGTTTATAGTAACAACAATCTAACAATAATAGTAACTCCGGGGAAAATAATATTTTGTTATATTTTTTCAATTTAACATCATCACACAGGGACACAGAGTTTTGTGGAAAACTAAAAAAAAGAAATTTGCGCAAAGCCGTAGAGACGCAAAGCTGCGCTGAATCTATAGCTCGCAGTATACGCATTGCTTGGAAATGACGCTAAACTCTCTGCGTCTTGCTAGAGTCTCATTAAAGTAATGTTTGCAGTCTTTTCAGCTTACTGGCTGTCTTTGCCTTTTTTCTTGGCTTTTTTCTGCTCACGTTTCTCCTTTAAAGACTTTTGGGGCGCTTTTTTAGTTTCTTTTTTGTGCATTACATGTTCGGCCATAGTATCCTCCCTTTGGGCTTTACATAATCATAAAAATAGTATAATAATATGAATATGTCTATAGCTGTTTCCAAAAGCTGAAGTTTTGGAAAAGCCTCTCTATAGTTTGTTGAATAGAAATTTGGAGGAATAATGACCGTAGATGAAGCAGTTACTCTTTTGGAAGGACAATTTTTTATAGGGGAAGAACTGGGAGGCCTTGAAATATCCTCAGCTTGCGGCGCGGATTTAATGAGTGATGTAATGGCTTTTGTGAAAGACAAAGTATTGCTCTTAACCGGCCTTGTAAATCCCCAGGTAATACGTACTGCGGAACTCTTGGACATTCATGCTGTAATCTTTGTACGCGGTAAAATCCCCGGCCGGGACATGATAGAAATGGCTCAGGAAGCCGATATTATTCTTGCCGGAACGAAACTCCCTATGTTTATTTCCTGCGGAAAACTCTACGAAGCGGGATTACGAACAGGCGGAACCAGGACAATCTAACAATTATTCATTGCCGGATTCAAAAAAGCTGCGAATATCTTCCTTTGCCTGTTCTATAATTGCTTCGTAATTGCCTTTTAAGGCGTTTATATTCTGGTTAAAAAACGCTACAAATTCAGGGTCTTTGAACGGATCAATACGAACCTCCCTGCCCAGCCTGCGGGAAAGTTCTTCTTCTTTTTGACGCAACTTAGGGCCGTATTGCTGGCGGATAACTTGCTCGAAACCGGCAGCTTCCTGCAAATACCGCGAAAATACCTGCATCAGCTGCTGGAAAAGAGAAGTAAACTGTTTTGTGTTTATAATTGTTTGAAGGCCTTTTCCGACTTTATCAAGGCGTTCATCGTCATCTTTTCCTGCCGGCAGAGTGATTTGAGAAATCAGCACGCTAAAAATCCCCTCTTTCAGGCTTTCTTTCTGCCCTTCCGGTGTATCCTTTATTTTATCTGTCAAATCAGCTTCTCCCGCCAGAAAGGCATTGGCGAGTTTTTTTCCAAGCTGTTTTGCTTCAAATTGATCTATGTTGGCTCTGTTTGTCTTCACATTTTCGGTTCTTTCCAGAGCTATTTCCAGAGCGGTTTTTATTTGTCTCATTGCGTTATTTACCTCTTTGTATTAAAGTATAATATGAAAGCCAATACGATCAAGTAACAGCCGGAGAAAGAATGAGCAATGAAGTAAGCTTTAAAGAAATAGTTCGTTTGGACGTTGAATTAAACCAAATCCAGGATCTTGATATATTGCTTGAAAGAATACTTCTTGAAGCAAGAAGGGTAGTCCGCGCCGATGCGGGCTCAATATATATAACTATACCGCCGGAAGCAGGAAAAAAAAAGGAAGAAAAGCTTTCATTTAAATATTCACAGAATGAAACCATGCAGAAGACCCTTCCGCCAGGGCAAAAATTGATCTTTTCTCACTTCGAAATTTCTATCAATGAAAAGTCAATTTCCGGCTATTGCGCATTGGAAAGAAAAATGGTCAATATACCTGACATGTACAATATCCCATCTGAATCTCCGTATTCTTTTAATTCATCATTCGACACGTTAACAGGGTATAAAACAATATCCAGCCTGACAATTCCCCTTGTTTCTGCCAATAAAAGGCTGATGGGAGTCATACAGGTTTTAAACTCAAAGGATAAAAACGGAAATATCATCCCTTTTACATCCGACCATGAACTCCTTTTAAGCCATTTTGCAAACAACGCTTCCATGGTTCTTTTACGGGCATACAATACCCGGTTGATGATTTTAAGAATGATCAAAATGGCCGAACTCCGCGATCCAAAAGAAACAGGGACGCATGTAAACCGCGTTGCCGGTTATGCTGTAGAAATATACAATTGCTGGGCTCATCGCCGTAAAATCCCAAAAGATGAACATCACAAATTTCGTGATAACTTAAGGATAAGCGCCATGCTGCACGATGTCGGCAAAGTGGCAATTTCCGATTCAATTCTGAAAAAACCAGGGCGTTTTACTTCGGAAGAACATAAGATTATGCAGTTTCATACAATTTGCGGCGCAAATCTTTTTGATGACATAAATTCTCCTGTAGATCAATTTTCCAGAGACATTGCGCTGACACATCATGAAAACTGGGACGGCACCGGTTACCCCGGCTGGCTGGATCCTTTAACAGGCATTTCGTTAAGGACTGATGATGAAGGCAATCCGTTAGGTAAAAAGGGAGAAGAAATTCCGTTGGTAGGCAGAATTGTCGCTTTGGCTGATGTATATGACGCTCTTTGTTCAAAGCGTGTATACAAAGACCCCTGGACAGAAGATGATGCATTACAGGAAGTGCGTAATTTATCAGGAACGAAATTTGATCCCGAATTGGTTGAGTGTTTCCTGGAAATACTCCCCAATATCAAACGCGCAAAGGCTCTGTACCCGGAAGAAAAGCTTGAGTAAATGCGCCCGTTTATGAGTTGCGGCGTGCAGCTTTGGCAAGTAACTTCTCAAGGCTGTCGGCGAAAGTTTTTAATTCTTTCTTGCCGTAGTTTGCTGTTCTTTCGATACCCAAACCGTTATCGGCAAGACCGACAGTAAAGTTACGAAGCGACAGAATTTCATTTATGTTTTCTTTGTTAAAAGTGCGTCCCCGGTCATCAAGTGCAAAAACATCTTTTTCGACAAGCCTCTTTGCCAGAGGAACATCTCTTGTAACGGCAAGATCGCCTTTCTCCGCCAGCTCCACAATGCGGTCATCTGCGGAATTTTCCTTGCCGGAACATATTTCCATTTCCATTGCATCCGAACCGGGAATGGGACGGTTGGCGGCAAATATAATACGCAGATTAAGTTTTGCCGCTCTTCGAAGAACAAGATCCCTTGCGGCCTTTGGACAGGAATCGGCATCCACAAGAATTTTCATCACACATCCGCAACAGCGTCAGTGCTGCGGAAACTGCGCCCTTCGGGCTTGTTGAGGTACAAAAAAAAATTAAAGTAAAATATCATTGCCTTCAAACGCGGCAAAAAGGGTATAATTTCCGCTGAAAGAAACTGCTTCTCCGTCAGTAACCGGTGGGATAAAAAATGATTCGCCTTTAACAAATTTATTACCGCCGGCATAAAGCTCCCCGTCAGTAACAATACAAATTGCGTTTCTTTTTTCCGGGAAATTCCTTTCTTTGCCGTCACCCCGCATCAAAGCAAGCGTAAACTCATCGCATGGAGTTTGGTAGCAATGCCAGGCAGAAGCGCCGGGACTAAGAACTGAAGGCATATAGGAATTAAAATCAATTATACTTATCAATTGCGGAACATTGATATATTTTGGAGTAAGCCCGCCGCGCAGTACATTGTCCGAGGAAGTCATAAGTTCAATCCCAAAGCCGCTGACATATGAATGAAGCACTCCGGTAGGGACAAAAATCGCCTGCCATGGCTGTAATGTCATCAGGTTGAGATAAAGAGGAGACAATATAGCCGCATCGTTGGGGTAAATAGCTGCCAGCTTTTGCATCAGCTTCCACTGTTCCGCAGAAATACCCTGCGTTTCTCTGCTGAGCTCTTTTTCAAGAATTAAAGAACAAATATATTCACGCTCCAGAACGGAAAAATCAAAAAGAATGTGAAAGAAGGCCGTAAGCGATCCTGAAATAAGGGCTTTTAACAAATTGGAAATTATCTCTTTGAGCTGCGGTAATATCAAAATAACTTCTTCAAGAGATTTTTGAATACTTTCAACTTTTCTGAACCCGGCCAGTAAAGTAAAAGGAGTAATCGCGCACAGTATCTCCGGTTTGTGGTTGGGATCCTTGAAATTCCGCGCCGGATCATTCATTGCCAGATTCGCCATATTTTCCTGCCTGAAACCTTCAGCCGCCTGCTCCTTGTTTGGGTGAGCCTGAATCGAAAGCTGCTGTTCTACCGCAATTAATTTTATAAGAAAAGGAAGTTGACCTGAAACATCTGCCAAATATTGTTTTGCTTCCGGAAAAGCAGCGTTTATCTGTGAGGGAGCGCCGCTGTGAGTCCCCATCCACATTTCCGCATGGGGAACTTTCGCTTTATTATTGATATTCAACAGTTGAGGAATTAAATCACATGAACCCCATTCATAATGCTTGATTTGATTGGAAAGTTTGTAGATTTTACCCATTAGCGCCGCCTTTGGCCGCGCAGGTGTCCTGAAGACTACCGCCGGAAGTAGCAAGCGCTTGATCAAGTTTAGTTATAAGGTTCATTGTTCGTTCATTAACCTCTATAGATTCTTTTTCAAGCTGCTGTTTCATCCTGTTAATTTCATCGCATAACAGAAAACCTGTTAAGACTGCAATATTAAGCGGCTCGTTAATACCGGATATGCCCTTTGTGTTTTCAACAGCTGCCCGGTATTGAGCCAGCACTTCCTTTAAATAAGCTTCATCTTCATCAACAGTTATAGAAAATGAAGTTCCCAGAATATCCAGACATAATTCATTGGTCATTAAAAAATGTCCAGTTCGTCTTCTGGAGAAAAGTCGTCATCTGTCGGTTTGCCTTTTGCAGCTTCCTTCGGCTGAGATGAACTTCGTTCAGCCGTTTTTGGCTGGCCGGATTTTGCGCTGGCTTGCGGTATTTCAAAAAATATTTCAGACTCCTCTGCGGAAGCTTCAGATGAGTGAGATTTACCGCGGGGTTTTGCCGGAGGTTTTTCAGGTAGAACTTTTTCTTTCAGACTGTTTTCAAACGCTTCTTCAAATTGGCTTAACCGGTCAAGGGCGGCAACAATTCCGTCCTCAATACGGCCCTGATCTTCCTTAAAGCGCATAACCAGCACTTCAAGTTCGTCTATACGTTTTTGATTTGCATCCAGTTTTTTCTGTAAACCCGCTCTTTCAGAAACAAGCGTGGCGTTTTCAGCGGATATTTTTTTTACATACTCAATTGCCTTGGAGACTCTTGTCTCAAGAAGCTGGACTTGCTCAAGGCTGACCATTCTTGACTCCTGTGGTTTAATTCGCTAAAGCGGACTTCGCTTTATCAACAACAGCTTTAAAAGCGGCTGTGTCTTCTGTCGCGAGCCATGCCAACGCCTTACGATCGATAATGACGTCTGCCTTGTCAAGCCCGGCAATTAACCGCGAGTAGGAAACGCCCTGTTCTCTGCAGGCCGCATTGATCCTGATGATCCACAATCTGCGGAAATCGCCTTTCCTGTCTTTTCTGTCGCGGTAAGCGTAAGCCAACGACTTGGTGAGCGCGTCCTTGGCAGTTTTGAAGTTCGAATGCCGCCTTCCCCAGTAGCCTTTTGTCTGTTTTAAAATTTTCTTGCGATGATTCTTTCTTTTGGAACCGTCTATTGCTCTTGCCATAACTAAACCTCTTTATCTCTTAACCGTAGGGTAAAAGTTTTTTTCTGATGACCGGTACATTATCATCGGACAGAATGCCTGCATGACGCAGACCCCGTTTGCGTTTGGATGACTTTTTTGTAAGAATGTGCCGCAGGTTTTGCTTTTTATACTTTACCTTTCCTGTACCGGTAAAGGAAAAACGCTTTGCCGCGCTCTTTTTAGTTTTCATTTTTGGCATATGCCACCTCTTAATAAAATTTATTTTTTTGGCTTGGGACCAAGAACCATGGACATAAACCTGCCTTCCATCGCAGGAGGTTTATCCATAACATACTCCCCCTCGATACGTGAGAGTACATCTTTCATCACATCAAAACCAAGCTCCGTATGGGCAAGTTCGCGTCCGCGGAAACGAATCGTTACTTTTACCTTGTTGCCATCGGATAAAAATTCCTTTATGTGCTTCGACTTGAAACCAAGATCGTGATCATCAATCTTGGGCTGCATCCGGATTTCCTTAAGCTTAATCAATTTTTGCTTTTTTTTGGAATCCCTAAGTTTTTTTTCGGTTTCAAATCTAAACTTGCCGTAATTTAAGACCTTAACAACAGGGGGAACGGCCTGCGGCGCAACTTCCACAAGGTCAAGCCCTGCTTCTTTTGCGATTTCAAGCGCCTGTGAAACAGGCATTACTCCTTGATCTCCATCATCCAAAATCAGGCGAACCTCCCTCGCCCGAATCTGCTCGTTTATGCGTAAATCTTTCTCCGCCAACTGGCCCCCTTTTATTGTGGTTATTTTATCAAATTTTTTCAATCTTTGTCTATAGCAACAGCCTTCTGTGTCTGTTTTTTATCTGACAATCATAGTCCCAATTCCTTCATCGGTAAATAACTCGATAAGGATGGAGTGGTGAAGGCGGCCGTCTATTATAAGGGCGTTTTTTACTCCGCCGTCAAGAGCCATAGCGCAGCAATCCGCCTTTGGGATCATACCCTGACTGATAATGCCTTCTTTTTTTAACTCTTCCAATTGCTGTCTTGAGACAGACTTAAGAAGGGTGTTTTCGTCCTTAATATCACGGAAAATACCCCGGACATCGGTCATAAGCACGAGTTTTTCGGCGCCAAGGGCGGCGGCGATCCTTGCGGCGGCAATATCAGCGTTAATATTGAGGGCCCTTCCTTCGTCCTCCCCTATGCCGTAAGCCACCGATGA
>JAIRUY010000226.1 GCA_031254175.1 Treponema sp. | reverse complement strand
TTCAAATATTCCACCATCGCATTTGATTCATAGCCGTTTGATTTATCAAACGAACTTCCCTGCAATGCGGCAACAGGTTTGATCGCAGTGTCGCTGACAATCAAAACGCCGCCGTCTTTAAGAAACGGCAGTTGACGCACAGCTTCACCGGGCTCAAACGCGACAAGCGCGTCAGCTCTACCGACAGGAATGAGCGGAGAAAAAATATCGTCGCCAATGCGGACATGGCTTACTACACTTCCGCCGCGCTGCGCCATTCCGATTGTCTCTGTGGTACGGACACTGAAGCCGCTCTTCATTGCCGCAGCAGCGATCAGTTTGGAAGCAAGCACTGTGCCTTGACCGCCGACACCGGCGATTAAACAATTAAATGTCATACAGAACCTGCCTCGATCTTAATTGCTTCCGGTCCGCACAAATCAGCGCACACGCCGCATCCGGCGCAAACGGTGGAATTGATTTCTGCCTTGCCGCTTTCTAAACTGATGGCCGGACAGCCGTATTTCACCATGCAGGCTTTACAGCCTGTGCACTTCGTCTTGTCAATTTTTGCTTTGTTCCCGCTCTTTGAAATTACAATGCACGGCGATTCGAACAGCAAAACACGAACGCCTTTTTGTTCAATCAATGTACGAACCGCTTCTTTTGCAGCTTTCTGATCAAGCGGATTTACTTTTATTAAAGCAGACACGCCTATTGCCGTCAAAATTTTTTCTATACTGATTTTCCCGGTGTTAGCGCCCATCATTGTCACGCCCATTCCCGGATGTGGCTGGTTTCCCGTCATTGCAGTTGTTGAGTTATCAAGCACAACAACAATAATATCAGTCTGGTTGTAAACTGCGTTTATGACTCCGGGTATGCCTGTGTGGAAAAAAGTTGAGTCGCCGATGAACGCAAAGTGAACTGAATCCGGTTCGACTCTTTTTAACCCCTGCGCAACGGTGATGCCTGCGCCCATGCACAGACAGGTGTCTACCATATTAAGCGGCTGGGCGTTACCAAGCGTATAACAACCGATGTCGCCTGTAAAGACTGAAGGTTTTCCCATCGCTGCCTGCTTGACTGCGAAAAAAGACGCTCTGTGCGGACAACCGGCGCAAAGCACAGGCGGACGAACAGGCAGCGGAGGCAGCTCCCGCTTAACAGGTTCAGGCAGTGTCATTCCAAAAAAAGACGCGATTGCTTTTGCGACACTGTCTGCAGTGTTCTCTCCTGCGATTGGAATAAGATTAGTTTTGTCAGCCATGCCGGCCTGCTTGCCAAGTATCTTAACTTTAAGGTTATACAAACCGCACAAACGGACAAGTTCGTTTTCAATTACCGGATCGAGTTCTTCGATAACAAGAACTTCGTCCAGTCCATGTAAAAATTCGAGCGCCAGTTTTTCAGGAAACGGCATGGCAGAAATTTTCAGCAGTTTGCAGTCTGTGTTTTTTAGCTCTGTGTTTGACAGAGCTTCTCTTGCGTATGTGTAACTTACGCCGCCTGTCGCTATTCCTTTTTTGCCTTTGCCAACAAGAATATTTTTTTCATAACCGGAAAACTCATCGCTCATTGCAATCAGGTTTTCTTCCAGCTTAAATTTATTCACATAAGCAAGCCGCGGAAAGATAACCCACTTGGGGTCTTTCTTAAAACCGGCAGGCTTGATCTTCGGCAGATTTTCCAGAATTTCAACAGAAGCGCAGCTGTGGCAAACGCGTGTGGTCGGTCTGAACAAAACAGGCTTGCCGTATTTTTCTGAACACGCAAACGCATCGGCGATCATTGTATACGCTTCTTCGGGGGTGGAAGGATCAAACAGCGCAAGTTTGGCGAACTTTGAAAAACTGCGGGTATCCTGCTCATTCTGCGAAGAAATCGGCCCCGGATCATCGGCAACCAAAACTACCATGCCGCCCTGAACACCTATGTAGTTCAAATTCATAAGCGGATCGGAAGCGACATTTAACCCGACCTGTTTCATCGTTACCAAAACCCGCGCGCCTGAGTATGCAGCTCCGGCTCCCACTTCCAGCGCGGACTTTTCATTGACTGACCACTCGACATATATGCTGCCGTCATTGTGTTTGGCAACAGTCTCCAGCACTTCGCTGGAGGGTGTGCCGGGGTAACCGGTTACAACACTAACGCCGGCGCGAATTGCGCCGAGAGCAATGGCTTCATTGCCCATCAATAATTTCTTTGGCATATTTATTCTTTCTTTCCGAATTTTATTAAAACAAGAATCATAATTACGCCGAGCGCCGCAACGGATGCAAGAAGAGCGAACTTAATCATTACATTGCCTATCAATCCGATAAGCATAGGGAAGAATAATGCTGACAAGGCAAAACCCATCATTACTGCGCCGTAATTTGAACCGACATTCTTGATGCCGAAATAATCGGCAGTAAGAACAGGATAAAGGCCGGGAAAACCGCCGAAACAAAAAGCAATAACCGCTATTGTCGCCATAAATAAATAACCCTGAACAAAGCACATCATTAACGCGCCGATCACAGTAACAGAGATGATAGTAAGCGTTGCCTTTTCACGTCCAATCTTGTCGGACAAAAGCGGCGCGCCCAAACGCCCCAACGCATTGGCAACACCTGTAATCATAACTACGACTGTTCCTATTGATGCGCTGAGTCCACGTTCTGCGGCAAAAGTTTTAAAAGACGGATTGAGTACAAAATATGTTGCAGTTGCGAACATCAATGAAAAGGCAATGATATAAAATTCTTTTGTTTTAAGCGTTTCTTTTGTTGTATATTGTTTTTTTGCAAGCAGCGCCGCTGAAGACGCTGCGGCCGCGCCGCTTTCATCAGGCAGACGGATAAATTTAAAAAGCAGAAGAACTACTCCAAAAAAAGCCGCCGCCAGTATCATAAAGGTATTGCGCAATCCGGACATCCTCACAAGCATCTCAACAAGCGGCGCAAAAACGACTGTAGAAAAACCAAAGGCACAGGCGCTGACTCCTGTTGCAAAGCCGCGGTTTTGAGGAAACCATTTTTGCGCTGCTGAAAGAGCCGCATTATACGCTGTTCCAACACCGAAACCGCCGGTTATGCCGTAAGTAATATACATGAGCCATGCCGCTTCGTTCGGTAAAAATGCAGTTGCAAGCATGCCCGCCGCGAGTATCATTCCGCCAAGAAGCACAACTTTCTGCGCGCCAATTTTAGGCAGCAGATTACCGCCGAACAATATTCCAATCACAAAGAAACAAAGCATAAAAGAAGAAGTAAGCTTAACACTGTCAACACGCCATTCGTAAACCTCACTGACCGGCATTACGAAAACACTCCATACATAAAGGATGCCTAAAAATAGCTGTAAAATACTTCCCGTTATGAGAACCTTTAATCCCTGTTTGTTTTGTGTGATTGTTGACATGATTGCTCCTTAACAATGTATCTTCAACTTGAAGTTTCCGAACAACTCTCTTATATCAAATGAGTATATAGAAAAGTAAAAGGAATGGCTATATATAAACCGTCCGGCATCTAAGAATCAGGCGGCGGATGGTTCTTTCAATCAACCTTGTTCCTTCAGGACGAAGTTGTTGATTTCCGAAGCAATTTCTTCAGGTGTTTTTTCTTCCGCTTCTATAACAACATCCGCAATTTGAATATAGCCTGCGGCTCGTCGTTCATGTAAAGCACGATGGGCTTCCCGAGGGTTTTCAGTATTCAGAAAGGGAGGCAGTTCCTTGTCGGGAGAGCCGGAGATTCTGCCCCAAGCGGTATCAGCGGAAATACTAAGGCATACAATTATTGCGTCTAACGTTTTTATCATTGCAAGGGCTTCGGTGTTGTCCGCAATGCCGCCGCCTGCGGCAATTATGCGCCGCAGAATTACTGCACGCCGTTCTGAATCGGCAAGAACTTTCAAAGCTTGCGCTTCGGCTTTTTGAAAATTTTTGGGGCTTTCCGCGAAAAGCTGCCGGGGCGTTTTTCCGGCGATCTGAAAAATTATTTCATCAAGATCGATAAATTCACAAAGACCATGATTGCTGCCGGACAACAACGATGCCAATGCTTTGCCGGCGCTTGTTTTTCCTGAGTGTTTTGGTCCCAAAAGAATTATGTCTTTCATGTATATGCCTTCCTTCGACCAGCTTGCTTATGGGTTTTACCCTAAAGAAAAATCTGATAAAATGCTATCCATGTATGGTTCGTGGGTTTTATTATCATTATTGCTGATTTCTTCAATTCCTGTAATCATAGTATTTGCATGGTTTCGTATTGCAAAATATAAATTTTTAACTGTCCGGTTTTTATTGACCCTTCTCGCAGGCGCCGCCGCATTTTTCCCGGCCTTGATCTTGCAGAATCTGCTTAACTTTACAATCCCAGCCGGAGGAAGGCTGTATTTTTTCTACCATGTTTTTGTGCGGATCGCGTTTACAGAAGAGTTAAGCCGTTTTTTAATATTGATAGCATTTTTCATGATTAGCAGCCGCATTGAAAAAGATAAAAAGGCAGCGGCAACCGGCCTTGTTGCCGGTCTTGGGTTTGCCATTATTGAAAACGCAGTTTATGGAGCATCAAATACAGATGTGCTGCTATTGCGTACAGTTACCGCCGCTCCTTTGCATGCCGCCTGCGGTTCCCGTGTCGGCACCGCCGCGGCAATGATCCGATCCAATCCCGTTCTGTCGCTGATGCGTCTGATAACAGCCGCAATAATTCATGGGACTTATAATTTTATGATCGTAAGACAAGGCATTATATCAATGGTGGCGGTTTTAATCACCGCCACTGTTTTTGCTTCGACAATTATGGAAATCAGAATGTGGAACAAACAGGAAGAAAATTTATTACACTAACTATTTTATCCTTTTATATGTTTTGATTTCCTGTTTCAGCCGCGCGGCAAGTTCTGTTTTCGGTACACGAATCTGCTCCATTGAATCGCGGAAACGCAGGGTAACAGTACCGTCTTCCTTTGTTTGGTAATCCACTGTAACACAGAACGGAGTGCCGGCTTCATCCTGCCTGCGGTAGCGCCGTCCTATTGCCCCGGCCTGATCATAGTCAGTGGTGTAATCTTCTTTAAGTTCCCCGCGAATGTCCTGCGCAAGTTCCGCAAGACCGTCCTTTTTCATCAAGGGCAGAACCGCGACAGTTATCGGAGCAAGTTTGGGATGGAAACGCAGGACAGTACGCCAATCATCGTCATTACCTTTGTCCGCAATCTGTTCTTCATCGTAGGCATCGCAGAGAATCATCAGCACATTGCGCGTAAGCCCTGCGGAAGTTTCGATGATGAAGGGAGTATATTTTTCGTTGTTGTTATCCTGATCGATATACTGCATATCTTTGCCGGAAAATTGGGAATGGCGGCCAAGGTCGTAGTCGGTGCGGTTATGCACGCCTTCAAGTTCGCGCCAGCCCATCGGGAAAAGATACTGAATGTCATAGGCGTCTTTTGCGTAATGCGCAAGTTCATCAGTACCGTGTTGATGCCAGCGCAGATGGTCCGTCTTAACGCCGAGCTTTTCATAATATACCCAGCGTTGGGATCTCCATTCGTTGAACCACTCTTCGTCAGTGCCGGGTTTTACAAAGTATTGCATTTCCATCTGCTCAAATTCGCAGGTGCGGAAAATAAAGTTCTTGGTAACAATTTCATTACGGAAAGCCTTGCCAATCTGCGCAATGCCAAAGGGAATCTTCATCCGGTTGGACTGAATAATGTTTTTGTAATTAACATAGATTCCCTGAGCTGTTTCGGGACGCAGGTAAACAACGCTGGCTGTATCTTCCGCAGGGCCGATATGTGTCTTAAACATAAGATTGAATTTGCGGGTGTCGGTCAGTTCTCCGGCACAATCCGGACATTTCTTTGCCGCAAGATTTTCTTCCGGAATCATGTCCGCCCGAAAACGGGACTTGCACTTTTTGCAATCGACCAGCGGATCGGTAAAATTTTCCACATGACCGGACGCTTCCCATGTGCGGGGGTGCATCAGAATCGCAGCGTCTAAACCCGCGATATTATCGTGGAGCTGCGTCATTTCTTTCCACCATGCGCCGGCAATCCGGTTTTTTAATTCAATGCCAAGAGGGCCGTAATCCCACGCTCCGCTCTGACCTCCGTAAATTTCAGATGACTGAAAAACAAAACCTCTCCTTTTTGCAAGCGAGGTGATTTTTTCCATGGTTGCTTTACCCTGGTATTCGTTAAGTTCTGACATAACGGCATTGTATTAAAAAAAACAAAAATAGTGAATACTATACCGGTGACGGATGTCATCCCGAAGGTGGTTCTCTAATCTACGCTGACTGACCGGGGTATTCCAGATTTTCCTTTGACGGATTTTTTAACAAAGCGGCAAATCTGCGGCATTCCCATTTTGCCATATCAATATTCTGTTCGCGCCAATTTCCGCATTCTGCCGCGGTTGCACCGGGAATATCACCTTCAAACTTCTCAATCCAGTCAAACATTTCCCTCAATAACGGAAGAACATCATTGGATTTATGTTCACCTTCCACAATGAGGTAAAAACCTGTGCGGCATCCCATCGGGCCAAAGTACACTATTTTAAGACCCCATTCTTTGTGGGAACGCAGGAAGGTTGCTGCCAAGTGTTCAATTGTATGCAGAGTCGGCACATCCACTACCGGTTCTTTGTTGGGCTCCTTAAAACGAATGTCGAAAGTGGTAAGAAAAACATCTTTATAACGATCTATCCGTGAAACATAAACTCCCGGCTTCAGCCGGAGATGATCAATCTGAAAACTGGCAATTTTTTCCATTATCGGACCTCCTGATTTATGCGGCTGTATAGCCGCACAGTAAAATCGAACAAGTTCAATATATCATGATTAACGAATAAATCCTATTATATTATTGGAGAAAGAATAGAAGTCCAATCTATGGACAAAACTCCGTAAAGACTCTAAACTTCACTTGCGGTAAAGATTTGGCTTGGGCAGTAAACCGCACATACCAATGCAAGGTGATATTCTTAATTTTCTCTATCTAGAATAAAAAAATAAGTATGCAGAGGAGAGCATAAAGATGCAAAAAAAACGAAAGGGCAGTTCATTTAACTCAATACGCGCGAAACGAGAATTGGAAACCATAATTCTTTTTACCACGGGGAAGTGCAACGCCAAATGCGCCATGTGTTTTTATGCCAACGAAATGGAAAAGAAAGCTGAGGATCTTTCACTGGATGAAATAAGAAAAATATCCGAAACCGCGGGAGAAGTCAAACGTTTATTGCTTTCCGGCGGTGAGCCCACCATGCGTGAAGAACTGCCCGAGATAATAGAAATGTTCTATAATAACAACCATATAACGGATCTTAATTTACCGACCAACGGAATGAAAACGGAAAGGATCATTGAATGGATAAGCCGGTGGCGTAAAAGCTGCCCAGACCTTAATATAACCGTTAGTGTTTCTTTTGACGGGTTCGGCGTTACTCACGACAAACAGCGGGGTATCGAAAGTTTTTATAAAGCAGCGGAAACGCTGAAAAAACTTGATGATCATTT
>JAIRUY010000185.1 GCA_031254175.1 Treponema sp. | reverse complement strand
ACCTCTCGCCGCTCCGACATGAATTACATTTCCCTTGAACTCAATATCCGCTTTCCATGCGTTAAAACATTCGCTCTCGATCTCTCCCATTGGGCCGCCGTCTACCGTGTAGCAGACAGCGGATTTAATTCCGTCAATAGGAAACTCCGGCAGCCCCTTTCCTGTTTCCTCATCGGGAGTAAAGAAGATCTCAACAGGCCCGTGTTCAATCTGCGTATTTATAACAAGATATTCAACAGTCGCCATAATTTCCGCAATTCCAGCCTTGTTATCCGCTCCCAGCAGGGTAGTTCCATCGCAGTGAATTAACGCTTTTCCCTCCTGTGCCGCCAAGTCCGGATCTTTGTCCGGGTCGAGGCAGAGACCATTGGCGAGTTCTATTTTTTTTCCGTTGTAGTTTTGTATTAGCTGCGGCTTTACGTTTTTCCCCGTTACATCGTTTGCGGTATCCAAATGCGCAAGAAATCCTACGCATGGCTTTTCTTCCTTTCCCGGACTTGGCGGCAGACGGGCAATTACATAACAACACTTGGTGATTTCTACATCTTTCAGTCCAATCTCCAGAAGCTCGTCACGCAATAACTTCGCCAGTTCCCATTGCCCCGGCGTTGAAGGAGTTTCTTTAACATGGCGGCTGCTTTCGGTATCATAACGGACATATTTTAAAAAACGCGGGACAAGCCGTTCTTCAATTTGTGCGGATTGGTTTATCATGTAAAAATTATAACGGAAAAAAGAAATTAATGAAATCAAAAATTATTTTTGTTGAGGATGTACTGCAATCAATTTAACCGAAACCTAATCAGTCTCGTCATTTTTTTCAGAATTCTCATTTTCACTTTGGAGTTCTGCTTTTTCCTCTGCTTCTTTTGCGAGCCTTTCGTCTTTTATCATTTTACGGTTATATACAAAAAGTATCAAAGCCGCGACAATAATGACATTCGTAAAATAACTGTCAAAGGTTTCAGGCGGTTCCCAGTTTGTAAAATGCCGTATCAAACCGTATAAAATCAGACTGGCTCCCAGCGCTGTGAGAATAATTAAAATTTTTTTTCTGGTTAATTTTATCATTTCTTCATCCTAACAAAAAAAGGAAAAAATAAACAGAGGTAAAGAATGACAAAAACAGCACAATCCTTATTGAGGAAAATCAAAAAACATTCTATCCTG
Source organism: Treponema sp. (assembly GCA_031254175.1). Lineage (GTDB taxonomy): Bacteria > Spirochaetota > Spirochaetia > Treponematales > Breznakiellaceae > WQXQ01. Next base: position 1,544 of record JAIRUY010000185.1, on the reverse strand, counting down.
AACCCATGCAAGGTTTATCCAAAGAGCAAGTATTAAAAATATTGGAAAACTACGAAAATGATCCTCAACAGCTAATTGCCGTACTTTTGGATGTTCAGGCTGCGTCCGGAAAAAACTTTGTAGAAAAACAATGGGCTGAATTAACTGCGGAGGTTTTGAAAATCCCGCTTTCCAAAATATACGATGTGCTGACTTTTTACGCAATGTTCAGCACAGAGCCGCGCGGCGAATATATCATTGAAATTTGCAGAAGCACGCCGTGTTTTTTTTTAAAGACCGAAGAAGTTGCCGGGTGGTTTGAAACTGCGGCAGGGATCAAAATGGGGCAGACTACGGCGGACGGCAAACTCTCTCTTTTTTATACAAGCTGTATCGGCGCTTGCGATATTGGGCCGGCGGCAAAAATAGGCGATGATGTGTTCGGCCATCTGACAGAGGAAAAGGTAAAAAAACTGATAAAGTGCTGCCGTGACAATAATACTCAGGAACTGCAATCGTTATGTCAAAACTAGTTAATATATTAACAGAAGGAAAAAACAGCCAAAACCCTCTTTCAATAGCCGAATATGAAAAAACAGGCGGTTTTGCCGCGCTTAAAAAAACCGCTGCTTCCAGCCCTGAGGAAATAATCGCAGAAATAAAAAAAGCAAAACTTCTTGGGCGGGGCGGGGCGGCATATCCAGCGGGCAGCAAGTGGGAGCATCTTTTGCACGTGACGGAAACGCCCAAGTACATTGTTTGCAATGCAGATGAAGGCGAACCCGGCACTTTTAAAGACAGGCTCATAATGGACAAACTGCCTCTCAAATTGCTGGAAGGCATTATTATCGCCGGTTTGGTTTTCCGGGCAAAAGCCGGATATATTTATGTTCGCGGCGAATACCGGAAGATACAAAAGCGGCTCATTGCCGCAATTGACAACCTTCGCGCCGCAGGTTATCTAAACATCGCCGGTTTAAATTTTGACATTCATGTAATATCGGGTGCGGGCGCTTATGTCTGCGGCGAAAACTCCGCTCTTCTTAATTCCACCGAAGGCAAGGTAGGCCGCCCGCGTATCAAGCCGCCGCATCTTGCGGAAGTGGGACTTTTCCTGCAGCCAACGCTTGTAAACAATGTGGAGTCCTTTGCCAACATTCCGCTGATCGTCAACATGGGCGGAGATGCATATCTGGAAGCCGGTCACCCCGATTCTGGTGGAAGTAAAATTGTCTGTCTTTCGGGGCATTGCCGCAACAGAGGCGTTTTTGAAATTCCACTGGGTAAGTTGAGTCTGCGTGATGTGATTTACGATCCGGAACTGGGCGGCGGTATTGCAGGAGACAGGAAACTGAAGTTTTTTCATCTTGGTGGACAGAGCGGTCCAATTGGCAGCGTTGATCAGCTTGATACTGTTTACAGTTACACAGATTTGAAAAAAGCCGGTTTGTCTGTCGGGTCGGGCGCTGTGGTGGTAATGGATGAAAGTGTTTCCATTTTGGAATATTTAAAAAGTGTTACTGCGTTTTTTATTCATGAATCTTGCGGCAAGTGCGCACCCTGCC
>JAIRUY010000155.1 GCA_031254175.1 Treponema sp. | reverse complement strand
GGTGATGAGAGCGCCGCCGTCTTTTGCATTTGCCATAACGTCTGAAAGAAGATCAGACGTATAGGCACCGGTAATGTCAACATCAACAAATTCGCCCTGACAGATCTCTGCGTTCAGAGCAGAAGCAATTTCTGTTATTTTCATAACAATCCTTTTATTTTTCTTCTTTTGAAGAATTAACAAAAACCACAGAACGTACAGTAGTACCTTTGCCGAGGGAAGAGTCGATTGAGAATTCATCGGAAACACGTTTGGTATTGGCAAGACCCATTCCGGCTCCCCAGCCGAGAGAACGCACATATTCATTCGCTGTCGAGTAGCCTTCTTTAAGCGCCTGGCTTACATTTTCAATACCCGGCCCGGTGTCTGACGCTGTAATTATCACCTTGTCGGGAAGTATAGAGCAGCGGATAATACCGCCATCGGAATGAACAACCTGATTTATTTCCAGTTCATAACAGGCAATTGCCACACGCCGGATTAGTTTGGGATCGAAATCCCTGTTTTTGAGCGCTTTTTTAATTTCTGTCGAAGCCCTGCCTGCCAATTCAAAATCATAGTGAGTTGTGGTATATTCCATTTCAGAATATTTCGAGACAGGCGTACTGCTCGTGTTTTTATGAGATCTCTCCAGCCTGAGAACTTCCCTGTTCATTTCAATCAGCAGCGCCTTGATCACATCGCTGGAAGTTATAATTCCAACCAGCTTCTGTTCCTTGTTAAGTACCGGGAAACGTCCGTATTTGTATTTGTTAAGGCTGGAAATGGCCAAAGAAAGAGGCATATCATCCTGAAGGCTGATAACATTTTTTGTCATTCTTGTTTCTGCAAGATCGTCAATATAACCCCCGTCAAGGGCAAAAATAATATCTTCGGTAGAAACAATACCGACCACTTTCTGTTCTTCTACAATTGGAATCCCTGTTACTTTATTTTCCCGCAGCAGGGCCTGAATATGCCTTAAGGTTTGTTTTTTTTCTCCGGTGAGAACCGCTGTAGTCATTACATCTTTTGTCTTAAGCTGATGAATAAGTTCCAGTACTACCGTGGGAGAGTCCACTGTGTTGATGGGAATATATTCGTTGTTTTCTGAATCGCTCACAGCTAATTATACAGCAGAATAAAAGCAGATGACAATAGCATTTTTTTTTTCAATTTGTTAAACTATGACTATGGGAACAGTTTGTGTCTTTGTTAACCAAAAGGGAGGAGTCGGCAAAACCACCTCTGCAATAAATATCGGCGCATATATGGCAGAGGCGGAAAAAACAGTTCTTTTGGTGGATTTTGATGCCCAGGGGAATCTTTCCAGCGGCATTGGAGTCAAGCCGCCAAAGCCGGGGATTTATGAATTATTATCGGGCACAGCAACGGCAGAACAGGCAGTAAGAAAAACCGCCGTTAAAAACCTTGATGTAATTCCTGCCAGTCTCGACCTTTCCGGCGCGGCGGTGGAGTTAATTGACCAGAAAGAACGGAATTTTTTCCTGAAAAAAGCATTGGCTCCGATAAAGGACAAATATAATTATATATTGATAGATTGTCCTCCAAGCCTTGGACAGCTTACCATGAACGGCCTTGCTGCGGCTGATATGGTGCTTATCCCGATGCAATGTGAATATTTTGCCATGGAAGGTTTAAAACAACTTTTACATACAACAAAACTTATCCAGAAAAGCCTGAACCCGTCTTTAAAAATCGGCGGGATTTTCTTTACAATGTACGATCCCAGAACAAGGCTGGCGAATGATGTAATCAAGCATATCAGCTCGATTTACAAGGAAACTGTTCTTAATACAATTATTCCCCGCAACATTCGTCTTTCCGAAGCGCCTTCGTACGGAATGCCGATTTCTCTTTTCGATTCTCAATGCCCCGGAGCAAGAGCATACAACGCCCTTGCGCAGGAGTTGATCTTCCGTGACGCACAAGCCGCAGGAGGAACAAATGGCGCGTAGAATTGGCCTTGGCAAGGGTCTTGATGCCCTGCTGGACAATAATGATGATTTTGACTATGCGCCTTCTGCGGAATCACAGAATACCGCTCCGCCTTCTTCGGCAGGCGAAACTGTAAAAAAAGGACAGAATATTGTTCAAGTGCCTGTGGACAAACTTGTTCCCAATCCCGGGCAGCCCCGTAAAAATTTTGATGAAAATGAAATCAAGGAACTTTCTGACTCCATAAAAACTTATGGTATAATCCAGCCGATTATCGCGGCGGATTCCGGCGATGGCAATTACATTATTATTGCAGGTGAACGCAGAACACGCGCAGCAAGGCTTGCCGGACTAAGTGCAGTTCCGGCAATAATTCGTGACTATACGGATCAAAAACGTTTGGAAGTTTCTTTGATCGAAAACATACAACGTACCGATTTAAACCCGGTAGAAGAAGCGGCAGCTTATAAAAACCTGATGGATTTTTCCGCGATTTCTCTTGGGAAACAACTTTCCCAGGATGAGCTTGCGCTTCGTGTAGGCAAAAACCGTTCCACCGTTGCAAACGCGCTGCGGCTGCTTAAGCTGCCTGTTGAAATTCAAAAAAGTATTGAAGAGGGAAACGTAAGTCCGGGGCACGCAAGAACGCTGCTTTCCGTAAACGATACAAAAGCGAGAGATAAATTGTACAGAATAATACTTACCGGCATTTCGGTGAGGGAAGCTGAAAAACAGGCATCTGTGTTAAACGCCAAAGAACCTGACAGCAAAAAAGCCAATACAAAGAACGCAAAAAAACGACCGCCGGAAGTTGATGCCATGGAAGAAAAATTTATCGGCAGACTTGGAACAAAGGTTGTAATCGAAGGAGATGTAAACAAAGGCCGCATTCACATTGATTATTACTCAATGGAAGATCTTGAACGGCTTTATGAGATATTGGGCGGATAATTGCCGCTTATAAAAAATTATTGGAATTAGAGAGGAGAAGTTATGCCTGCAGAGCCATCAGAAAGACGAGTAGTTTACCAGGAAAGAAAGGAAAGCGGATATTGTCCGAGGTGCGGAACAAAAGTCGGTAAACGCAGTAAATTTATTTATTGCGAAGACTGCCGTTCGTTTTTTAGAGAGTACACAAGAGAGAACTCAAAAAGTGTGAATAAAAAGCGGAGAAAGCTTTACGAAGAAAGGAAAGACAACAACCAGTGTCCCCGCTGTGGTATAAAATTGGGAAAAAGATATAAGAAGACTCTCTGCGTTAAGTGTTTAGACAAAAATAAATAAATTAACGGACTTGTTTGACAACCCGGTTGGTTGTCAAACAAGTTTATTTTTATAAATTCAATATGATTTATTTGATTTGAATATTACGGAACACTAGCTTTTTGTTTTAAAGCCAGACGCGGAGCCCAAGCTCAATAGGCCAGCCCCCAGCAGGAAAAAAATCTTTTGCAAGCCGGACACCTAAACTGGGCGCTAC
>JAIRUY010000051.1 GCA_031254175.1 Treponema sp. | reverse complement strand
CTGATCTGGCGCGTTTTTCAAGATGACGGGAAATTACATGCATGTCGTAAGGAATCTCCGGGAGGAGAATAACGTCGCCGCCGCCGGCAACTCCGGCATAAAGGGCAAGCCAGCCGGCCTTGTGCCCCATCAGTTCAATAACAATAACGCGGCTGTGGCTTTGCGCGGTTGAATGAAGCCTGTCAATTGCCTCTGTGCCAATAGACAAGGCGGAATGAAAACCAAATGTTCTGTCAGTGCCGACAATGTCGTTATCAATAGTTTTCGGCAGACCGATCACGTTCAGCCCTTCGCTGGTTAGTTTACTACCGGTTGTGTTTGTGCCGTTTCCTCCCAGCACAACAAGACAGTCAAGTCCAAGTTTGTAATATGTTTCCTTTATAGCCGAAACTTTTTCACTGGCAACCTCATCCTTCTCGGCAGCGCCAAAAGGTTTTTCCCTGCTTGAGCCCAGAATTGTTCCGCCCCTCGTAAGAATACCGGAAAAATCTTCAGGATTTAATATTCTGGTATCTTCATAGATTAGCCCCCTAAACCCGTTAGCTATTCCAATAATTTCCATGCCATAACGGTCATGGGCTGCGCGGCATACGCCGCGGATGGCTGCATTAAGACCCGGACAATCGCCGCCCGCCGTCAAAATACCAATTCTTTTAGTAACAGAATGTTTAACTGACATTTCCTGCTCCTTCGCCTAAAGCGCTTTGTGTTTTTGCAAGCGTCCAAAATTTATCCATAAGTTCCAGATTTTCTTTCTTCATTTCATTTCCGGTTTCTTTCATTTTCTTTTCTACATATTTAAAACGTTCAACAAATTTGCTGTTGGTACGGCGCAGAGCCACCGAAGGGTCTACTTTCAAAAAACGGCACAGGTTAATTACGGAAAAAAGCAGATCGCCAAGTTCTTCCTCAAGTTTGTGTGCCTCACCGTTTTGAAGAGAAGCCTCTTTCGGAGGTAATCCAAAGTCTGCGGCGGCCTGTACTTCATCAAGCTCTTCCTTGATTTTTTCCGCTACTCCATTCATGTCCGGCCAGTCAAAGCCAGCCTTGGCCGCTTTTTTCTGTAGCGCGTGAGAAACATCCATCGGAGGAATCCCCTGCCTCACATCATCAAGGATTGAGTCCTTTGGTTTGCGTCCTTCCTTTTGCACTTTTATTGCTGTCCAGTTATCAAGAATTTCCGCAACATCTTTTACTTTAAGATCGCCAAATACATGAGGATGCCTGCGAATCAATTTTTCGTTTATTTTTTCAAGTACGCAGGCTACCGAAAAACTGTTCTTCTGTTCATGCATATATGAAAGCATTGTTACAAGCAGAAATAAATCTCCCAGCTCCTCGGCAATGTGCTCAGTATCATTCTCGTCAATTGCTTCAATACATTCGTATGTTTCTTCAATCAGCGCGCCGCGCAATGTTGAGGGAGTTTGTTCCCGATCCCAATTGCAGCCGTTGGGCCCACGCAATGTTACGACAGTGTCATACAATGCCTTAAATGCTTCGCTTGCGGTCATATCTGCTCCGGCAGAAGCTGAACTTTCTTCTTTTTCCATTCATCCAGCAAAGTTTCAGGGTCATTGGCAAAAACCTTTTGTAAAAGACCCGCGCCTGCTTCCAGCGCCGGATATAGCGTTTCCTGCTCAGTTTTGGAAAAATCCGAAAGCACCCAGTCGTAAATTCTGTCTTCACTTCCCTGTCCGTCCGGCGTTTGCGGAACCGGACGGCCTATGCCTATTCGCAGACGCCAAAAGTCAGCGCTTCCAAAACATTTCTTCATTGAGCGAAGGCCGTTATGTCCGCCAAGTCCGCCCGAAAATTTCAGAGAAATGGTTCCAAGCGGAAGTTCCAATTCATCGTGAACCACAATTATTTCTTCAATTTTTATTTTGAAAAACACCGCGGCCGACAGAACCGATTCACCGGAAACGTTCATGTATGTTTCCGGCAATAAAAAATGCTTGCCGTCATGAGATGCATACAGCCCCTTGAATTTTTTTTGCCATGAGAGAGAAGCGTAAAAAGGCAGGGCCTTTGCAAGCATACGGCCTGCGTTATGTCTGTTTCCGGCATATCCGCGTCCGGGATTACCGAGAAAAGCAGCAAGTTGAATCATGGCTTTAAGTGTATACAAAAATAAAAAAAAAATCTCCTCATTTTTTTGCCAGAATTATCAATACCGCAATGTCTCCCTGACGAACGCCCGGTATCCGCGCTGCCTGTCCTATGCTGAGGGGTTTTACAGACTGAAGTTTTTCCCTTGCCTCAATTGAAAGCCCTGAAATGGCAGAATAATCCATACCGGGATCAAGTTTAATGGCATCCATTTTTGCGGCTTTCGCGGCAAAGCGATTTTCTTTTTCTATATATCCGGCATATTTAATATCCAGCAAAACCCGCTCAACCAATTCACCGGGATAGCCGGCAAGAATTGCGTCACCGGCTGAAACGCTGTTGTGTTTGCGCCGTACGAGAAGTTCATTTATCTCATCCAATGTTTTTGTTTTCTCAAGAAAACGCTCCCAACGGCTGTCATCAATAAGTCCTGATTCACGTCCTTTGGGAGTCAGCCTTGTGTCAGCCGTATCATGGCGCAGTGTAAGGCGGTGTTCGGCGCGGCTTGTAAACATGCGATACGGTTCTTTTGTTCCAAGAGTGGTAAGGTCGTCTATCAAAACGCCGATATATGCATCCGCCCTGCCAAGTACAAGCGGCGGTTTGCCCTGCATTTTCATCACAGCGTTAATGCCGGCCATTATTCCCTGAGCGGCAGCCTCCTCATAACCGGAACTCCCGTTGGTTTGCCCTGCCGAAAAAAAACCGGAAAGGCGCTTTGACTCAAGCGAAGG
>JAIRUY010000047.1 GCA_031254175.1 Treponema sp. | reverse complement strand
TTTACAACAGTGTTGACCTTTCCGTTTCTGTAACCGTTTAAAGGATTGTTTTTGCTTCGGTCTTCCCAATCACGGGGAAAAAAAGTCAGTAAATCAGACACTTTGTTTATTCCCAATTTAGAAACTTTCTGTATAGCGGATAAGCCAAATCCGTGAATGGTATTTATAGAATCATCAAAGGAACGGACAAACATTATAGCGGTAAACCGGAAAGCATCCCGGTAAGCAGGGGAAAAACAAAACCTCCCGCAATCCAAATGGCAACTAACGCAGCAATGGAAATAACTAACCCTTTAAGATAGTTCTCAATCCGGCTGCCGAAGAAAATGCGGTTTAACCTGTAAAGCAACGGTTGAGAAATTGAGTCTATCACTTTCCAGAAAGGACTGTAAATATCACGGTTTGTCAGGTAGGCAATAAGGCGAAGGACAAGAATTACAACACATATTCCCAAAAGGAAAGACGCAATTGACCAAATTGACATTAAAAGCAGAGCAAGAATATATCCAATAGTAATTCTTCCCGAGCGGGCAAGAGAATAAAGAATGTTCTGCGCAAGAGAAAGAAAGACAATACCCGCAACAGCGGAAAAATCAAGCATTCCCAAACGAAGATTTAATTTCCCCCTCCACCAGTCAAGGTAAGGATCTGTAACACGCGCCAGCAGTTCAACAGGCTTACCTGAAACAAAACCGCCAAACCATGAAATTATTATGCGGATAAACAATAACAATAAATATATACCGATTGCCGATGCCAGAAAACCAAAAATCAAACGCATCATCTCCTCCATACTTCCGCTACACATTTATGGTTTTTAAATTCGTTAATAATATTTATATTACCTGAAATATTTATGCCTGAAAAGATACGAACGGTTTTTTCTCCGTCAGAAACAGGAATATGAATAAACAAGGAACAGGAACCCGGATTTTCGGCAAGAAAATCCCTAAATGGCAGCAAATTCTCATCACTGTCCGCCGCATCTTCTGTCAGTCTTACATGAAGTTCTTCGGGCAGTACAATTGTATCAATGTTTTCCTTATCTATAATATTTTCAACTATAAAAGTATATCTGTCTTTATCTTTTTGATAATCTATTTTTCCTTTCATTATAAATACTTTATCGTTTTCAACCCGGCTCATGTATCTTGCCCACGTGTCAGAAAAAAAGGCGGCGTCAATCTCGCCGTTGTAGTCAGCAAGAACCGCAAAAGCCATTTTATTTCCTTTGGCAGTAGTTATTGATCTGATGTTTTTTATAATTCCGACAAGGACACAATTTCCGGGTTTAATGGTTTCTGTCTGAGCGAGATTTACATTAACGGCTCTTTGCCATATTTCCTTATACTCATCCATGGGATGGCCGGAAAAATAAAAACCAATAAGCTGTTTTTCAAGATTTAATTTTTCTATTCTGCTCTTTTCGGGGAACGCTTCAAACTTATAATCAGGAAATTCTTTTTCATCCGTATCTTCAAACAAACTGTTCTGTCCGGCAATCTTGTCTTCTTTCTTTTTCAGGGCATATTCTACCAGCTTCTCAAGATTGCCGGCAAGTGTTTCGCGTGTTATGCCAAAACCGTCAAATGCTCCCGTTTGAATAAGAAGTTCTATATTTTTTTTGCCTGCCGCCCTTATGTCTACACGCTCAAGAAAGTCGATAAGACTTTTGTACGGTCCGTTTTTTCTTGTCTTTACAATTTCTTCCGCCGAAGCTTCCCCAAGGCCTTTTATTCCCAAAAAACCATAGACAATTTTACCGTCTACAACATTAAACAGTTTGCCGGAACTGTTAATGTCAGGAGGCCTTACTTCAATCTCCATCCTCCTTGCTTCGTCTATACAATATGAAAGTTTATTTTTATCCGTGCTGTGAATATCGTTGGTCATGTTAGCCGCCATAAACTCGGCGGGAAAGTTTGCTTTCAGGTATGCGGTTTGATATGCCAATACCGAATAGGCGGCGGCATGGCTTTTATTGAAACCGTAATCCGCAAAAGGAACGAGCATATCGTAAATTTCCCTTGCTTTTCTTTCCGTATATCCCTGCCTTACGGCTCCCTGCAGAAATGTAATTTTTTCCTTATCAATAATTTCCTTTTTTTTCTTGCCCATTGCGCGCCTTAAAAGATCGGCCTGCCCCATGCTGTAGCCGGCGATAATTCTGGCTACTTCCATTACCTGTTCCTGATAAACAATAACGCCGTAAGTTTCCTTGAGTATTTTTTCAAGACTTGGGTCTGGGTAACTTATCGGCTTTCTTCCGTTTTTTGATTCCACAAAGCGCGGAATATTCTGCATGGGTCCCGGACGATACATCGCATTTAAAGCGGTCAGATCCTCAATGGAAGCAGGCTTTGTTTGTTTTAGAATATTCTGCATTCCGTCAGATTCAAACTGGAATATCCCATAACTGTTTCCTTCACCCAGCATCTTAAAAGCCGCCTTGTCATCTTCGGGAACATTTTTTATATCAAAGTCAGAATATTTTCCTCCGCGCAGCCGGATCAATTCCTGCGAGTGTTTGATAACATCAAGTGTTTTAAGCCCGAGAAAGTCCATTTTTACAAGACCGCAGGGTTCAAGATAGTTCATGCTGTACTGCGTTGCAATACCGCCGCCTTTGCCGTTTTTTGAATCTTCCCTTTCCTTGTAAAGAGGAACAAGATCAATCAGCGGCTTTTTGCCTATCACAATTCCGGCGGCATGAATGCTTGAATGACGGTTTAAGCCTTCCAGTTTTTTTGCAAGAGAAAAAAGTTCTGTATATCTTTGATCTTTTGTTAATTCACGAAGTTTCGGTTCTTCCGCAATAGCCTTGTCCAGTGTGATTTTTGGATCTCTCGGGATTAACTTTGTGATCATCTCCGACTCAGGGATGGAAATGCCCAAAGTGCGCGCTACATCTTTTATAACAGCCTTTGCTCCCAATGTGCCAAAAGTAATTATCTGCCCTACCCTTTCCTTGCCGTATTTGTTCGTAACATAATTTATTACATCATCCCGTCCTTCATTCGCAAAGTCGATATCAAAATCCGGCATGGAAATGCGTTCGGGATTGAGGAAACGCTCAAACAAAAGATTATATTTCAGCGGATCAATGTCCGTGATGCGCAATGCATACGCTACAATTGAACCGGCGCCGGATCCGCGGCCCGGCCCTACGGGAATGCCTTTTTCTTTTGCCCAGTTGATAAAATCTTCGACAATTAAAAAATAACCTGTAAAACCCATTTTTATTATTGTTTCAAGTTCATATTCCGCCCGTTTTTTTATTTCTTCCCACTCTCTTTCATCAACATTCGCGAAGCGTTTTTCAAGA
>JAIRUY010000269.1 GCA_031254175.1 Treponema sp. | reverse complement strand
TCATTCAGGCTTTATATTACGCATTTCATTCGGAAAAAGAACCGTACATACACGCCCTGGAAGAATTTAAACAAAAAAGGATAGAAAAATTACTCAAATTCATCGAATCCAGACAAGATTTGGCGCAAAAAGCCCTGGCGGACGGTGAAATTGCTGCCGTTTTGAACAGAAAAGCAGCCGAAAAGAAAAACGAAAGCAACATATATCTGCATGATAAAACAGAATATGTACACTGCGGAAGAACGGATTTTTATAATGTTACGATTTTAAAGTTTGAGTTAAACAACAGCCTAAAACTGTTTAAGAATTTTTATATCGAAAACTATATACTCAAAGAAATTGATTCCTGGAGTTCCGGTCAGACAATAGATATTCCTTTCGGCATTATAGGCATTGACGATTATGCTTTTAGCCGCAGTGGATGCAGCACTGTTGTAATTCCGGGAAGTGTCAGAAGTATCGGCAGAAGGGCTTTTGAAAATTGTTCCGGTCTTGCGTCGATTGTCATTCCCAATGGTGTCGAGACCATAGAAGACTACACTTTTTCAGGCTGTACATCGCTTGAATCGGTTACGCTTCCCAATAGTATTAAAAGTATTAAAGCGGCAGCTTTTATGAATTGCGAGAATCTTTCGCAGATTAAGCTGCCGCAGGGACTCACTCACATAGACGCTGCGGCGTTTATGAACTGCAAAAGCCTTTCGCAGCTTAAACTTCCCGACGGGCTTGCAAGCATAGGCGATACAGCGTTTCATGGCTGCCAGAAAATCGCCTCGATAAAAATCCCGGAAAATGTTACCTGGGCAGGGAAAACTGTTTTCTGGGAATGGAAAGCGGATCAAACGGTTATCATTCATAACGAACATTTTGAAAAATGGCATGAAGACTGGAATTCTTATTCTCTGGCAAAAATAGTATACCGGGGCGCTGCCCAGGCTGTCAGGAAAGAACAGGAAAACCGCGAAGACCTGGATACAATAACCGCATCGAATAAATTTTTGCGTTTTTGCATTGACAATGAATTTGCGGAAGCCAAAGCATTATGGGCTAAAGGCAGCGTTGATCTAAACTTCAAAGGAGAAGGCTACAGAAGAACCGCGCTTGTTCTGGCAGCGGAACAGGGATTTTTAGATTTGGTCACATGGCTGCTTGAGATAGGTTCGGCGCTTGAAGCCGCAGACTCAAACGGCAGAACCGCTTTGGCAAAAGCGGCAATCAGGGGAGACACTGCGTTAATGGAACTTTTGATAAACGCAGGCGCGAATATTAATGCCCTTGATAATGATAATGATTCGGTACTGTCGCTTGCTATCGACGGCTCTGATCCGCTGGTTAAAAAAATGGAACATGGCACCGCGGCTGCCTTACTGCTTATTGCTAAAGGCGCGGAAGTACATACTGTCAATAAAAATAAAAGAACGCCCCTGCATCAGGCGGCGATCAAAGACGGATTCGCGCCGGTTATTGGGGAATTGCTTAAAAAAGGCGCGGCTATTGTTCCCGACAGATGTGATAAGACGCCGCTAGACTATGCGAAAAAAACCTATCCCGGCCTTGTAGACATGATGACGAATGCGGAATAGGAGTACCTTAAAACGAGCGTATTGGCCGAACAAACCATTGGTTATCAAAAGTAAATGATAAACCATTTTTTCCGGCTATAAACCCTTTCATATGTGCGGCATTAGCGATTCTGTTATATCCGCCGCTGCTATCGACAAAAAACAACGTTGATGACCAATAAAAACCGTCACCATGGTTTGGCAGCTTAAAATCGCCTTTCCCTTGCTTAAACAAATTTTCATACAGCAAGTCCAATTCTTCCTGGCTTGGCAGAAACCAGTCTTTTACTCCGCCAAATTCCAACTCGGAAACATAAGCAATAGCAGATTTATGAAATTCTTTAAATGACATGGCAGAGTGGCGCTCAGCCGAAGGTAAATCTTTAGAAGGTGTTTTAACCCACACTTTTTCCTGTCCAGTGTACACTTCCAGCAGTTTATTATAGGAACCTCTAAAAACCCTCTTGCAAATATGTTGTTAATATGATTCACTGTAAAGCATGAAACAGAAAGGATTTTTTGATGAGAATGATCGTTTACAGGAATTAAGTAAGCTAGGGGACCCGCTGGAAAAACTCAACAGGCACATAAACTGGGAAGGTCTCCGGGGGTCATTAACAGAAGCACTAAAGAAAGAAGCGAAAGGGCCTGGCGGACGGCCGCCTTTTGATTATGTAATGATGTTTAAAATTATTATTCTGCAGAAGCTGTATAATATGGCGGATGACAAAACCGAATACCAAATAAAAGACCGCCTCAGTTTCCAGCGTTTTCTGGGGCTCCAATTATGCGACACTGTTCCTGACGCAAAAACAATATGGCATTTTAAGGAGGAGCTGAATGAGGCGGATATGCTTGAGACAGTATTTGATCAATTTGTAGAGGAACTGGAAAGAAACGGAATAGTAACCCGCAGCGGAAGCATAGTGGACGCCACTTTTGTCGATGTGCCCCGGCAGCGGAATACGAAAGAGGAAAACAAGCTGATAAAAGAAGGCACAACGCCGGAAGCATGGGAGCAGGAAGCAAACCGGCACAAGAAGGCCCAAAAAGACATACATGCGCGCTGGGCGATCAAAAACAAAGAAAAGCATTACGGCTATAAGAACCATATAAAAATAGATAAGAAGTCCAAAATCATAACAAAATATCGGGCTACCAGCGCCGAAGTGCATGACAGCCGGGAACTGAAACATCTGTTCGAGCAGCAAAAGGATAAGCGGCTGTATGGTGATAGCGCATATACCGGTGAAGCAGTCCAAAGCTGCATCCCTGAAACAACACTGAATAGAATACACGAGAAAGGCTACCG
>JAIRUY010000268.1 GCA_031254175.1 Treponema sp. | reverse complement strand
ATAATTTTGATTTTTCTTACGATGTTAATCTTTCTATCAAAGAAAAAATTGACGCAATAGCGAAAAAAATCTACCGTGCCGACAGTGTTGTTGTTTTGCATGAAGCCCAAAAGAAAATCAAACAATATGAAAAACTTGGGCTGGATAAAATTCCTGTCTGTATGGCAAAAACGCAATACAGTTTTTCAGATGACGCGTCTCTTCTCGGCGCCCCCAGAGGATGGCAGCTAACAGTAAGAGACGTAAAAATTTCAGCAGGAGCGGGCTTTATAGTGGTCTTTACAGGCGAAATCCTGACAATGCCCGGACTTCCGTCTGTACCGTCCGCGGAAAAAATAGACATCGACAGTTCAGGAAAAATTTGCGGTTTATTTTAACGTTTAAACAAAAGCAAAATTGAATGCCAGATACGTTTAAAAATATTTCCCTTTTCATAATTGCGAATAACCGCAAGCGGCACGCGGTTTAATTCTCCGTATTCATCGTAAATAATTAAATATCCCGCAATTGTTCCTTCCGCAACCGGAGCAATCAGCGGCTCGGGTATCCACGTTTCAAAAATGAGCATATCGGCACGTTCAGCCGGAGAAGTAAAATCAGCCGGGTGTTCAAGTCTGAGTTCAACGCTGTTTGCCCTGCCCTTCCAAAGACGGGGACTTTCAATCTGTCCGATGTGCGGGCGTATTGTTTTAAAATTGTCAAACGCCCATGAAAGAAGCCGTCTGCCGTCCGCATCGCGGATGCGGGTAGTTTCTGCTCCAAGAGTAACCAAAATATAACGCGTCTGATCCCTTTCTGCGGTAAGAGCGATATTGTAACCTGACTCGTCAATGTAACCGGTCTTTAAGCCGTCAACGCCGGGAAAAGTCCCTATAAGATTGTTTCTGTTGGAGTAATAAAAAGTACGCCAATTTCTGCGGAATACAGCAGGAATATTTTCCGCAACAGGAAAGTGAAACTCACTCACAGAATGAAAATCTGTCAGCGCATTCGGATACATTGTAATATACTTCCGGCAAAAATAGGCAAATTCTTCAGCAGTGGTCATGTTGTATTCGGAAACCCCCGATGATTCTACAAAGCGCGTAACATAAAGCCCCATGCTGCGGGCCTCTATTGTCATTAAACGGGCAAATTCTTCCATGGACGGCGCAAACCTGAGAGCCGCCGCCACAGCAGCGTCATTGCCTGACGGGATTGCCAGTCCAAGCATGATTTCGCGTAACGTAACAATCTGCCCCGGCTCAAGGTTCATCAGGCTTGAGCGCGGCGGCTGCCTTTGCGCCCAGCTTTCCTCAGTAATGGGAATGTACTCATCATAAGACGCCCTGCCCGCTTCAATTTCTTTCATAATAAGATGTATGGTCATAAGTTTGGTAAGGGAAGCCGGAGAAATCTCTTCATCATGATTTTTTGAATAAAGCAGCGCTCCTGTTGCCGCATCAATCATAACTGCCGCTCTTGAACCGGTTTCAGGCGCGCTTTCCATGTATGGAACAAGCAGCGGCGGCGTATTAAAATATTGCGCACAAAGAAAAAACGGCGTAAAAAACGCGAATAAAAAAGGCAGAATTATTCTCTTACTCATTCGATTTCTTGCCTAAAACTCCGCCTGTCCTACAGCGCGCGGATAAGGAATTACGTCGCGAATATTTGCCATGCCGGAAATATACTGGATTAGCCGTTCAAAGCCAAGACCAAATCCCGAATGGGGAACCGAGCCGTAGCGGCGAAGGTCAAGATACCATTGATAATCTTCTGTTCTCATACCCATATCTTTCAGCCGCCAGATAAGTTTTTCAAGATTGTCTTCCCGCTGTGAGCCGCCTATTATCTCGCCAAGCCTTGGAACAAGAACATCCATTGCCCTTACTGTCTTGTTATCATCATTTTGTTTCATATAAAAAGCTTTTATCCCTTTTGGATAATCCGTAACAATTACAGGACCACCCGCAATCTTTTCCGTCAAAAATCTTTCATGTTCGCTGTGTAAGTCGTTTCCCCAGCGCGGCTGAAACTCAAAAAGCCCCCTGTCTGCGGCTGCGGCTTTTTCAAGCTCCATTACAGCATCTGTATATGTGATATGTGCAAATTTTGTATTAGCTATATGCAGAAGGCTTTTAATGATTCCATTTTCAATGTGCGCGTCAAAAAACTCAAGCTCCTGCGAACATTCTTCCAGAGCTGTTTTAAAAATATATTTAAGAAAATCTTCGGCAAGAGCCATATTGTCTTTAAGCTCCGCAAACGCAACTTCCGGCTCAACCATCCAGAATTCCGCGAGGTGACGGGCAGTGTTAGAATTTTCCGCCCTGAAAGTAGGGCCAAATGTGTATACGCGCGAAAGAGCCATTGCATAAGTTTCCGCTTCAAGCTGGCCGGAAACAGTTAAATATGTTTTCTTTCCGAAAAAATCCTTTGAATAGTCAACGCTGCCGCCGGCGAATTGTTTTACAGCAGCATGATCAAGCGTCGTTACCTGAAACATCGCACCTGCGCCTTCACAATCTCCCGCAGTAATAACCGGCGTATGAAGATAATGAAAATCCCTTTCCTGAAAAAATTTGTGAATAGCAAAAGCAAGACGGCTTCGCAGCCTTGCCACAGCGCCGAATGTATTTGTACGCGGACGCAGGTGCGCAATCTCCCGAAGAAATTCCAGCGAGTGCCGTTTTTTTTGCAGGGGGTAAGCCTGTATATCAAGCTCGGGGGTTTTCCCATGTTTGTTTTCAGCCGGCGCTTCGCCGAATATCCGCAATTCACAGGCAGCGACTTCAACTGCCTGCCCACCGGCGGGAGAAGAAACCAGCAAGCCCTTTATTTTTACAGAAGCGCCTGTTGTAAGCGCGGAAAGAGCCGCTTCTGTTTCTCTATCCATGCCTATAGAGCGGTCAAAAGTACATTGAATGCCTGAAAAACATGAACCGTCATTAATTTCAACAAAAATGAGATTTTTCATGTCTCGTTTTGTTCTTACCCAGCCTGAAATTTCAACTTCCTGTGATTGCGGGGTTTCTTTAAGTATGTATTTTATCAATTTTGGCAGCATACCTGATTATACAACAATTTTAAAATATAAAAAAGTATGTTAGAATTAGTGACTTTTCCAAGGAGAAAACAATGAAGGTCAGACAGTAGTTATGCTTACTGACGTCCACTGCCACCCATTTGATCTTGCCGGCTGCCTGCAAAATGCGGAAAAAGAACGCAGACGGCTTTCAGTAATTGCTGCGGCAAGCGCATGTAGATTTGAAGAATTTGCGCATAACGAAAATCTGGCGCACAGGGCTGCCTCCGAAAATACCGTGCCGCTTCTGCCCTGCTTTGCCATTCACCCGCAGATGTTCAGAGGGGAAAAAGGGCAGAAAGAAGCCGGAGATGAACATTTGTCAGTTCTTGACAAGTTAGCGTCCGAAAAGAGAATTGCCGCAGTGGGCGAATGTGGTTTTGATCTTTTTAATGAAACTTTCAGGGAAACAGAAGCGCTTCAGGAGAAGTTTTTTAAGGCGCAAACGGAAATTGCCCTGCGTTTTAACCTGCCGGTTGTTCTTCATGTGCGGCGCGCAATGCATAAAATATTTGCCGTTTCAAACATACTAAAAAAGTGCAGGGCTGTCATCTTTCACTCATGGTCAGGCGCTCTGGAAGAAGGCGAGGCGCTTTTGCGCCGGGGAGTAAATGCGTATTTTTCTTTCGGCAATACCATTTTATTAAACCACAAACAGGCAATACGATGCTGCGCGCTGTTCCCGGCAGACAGGCTGCTTACAGAGACCGATGCTCCTTTTCAGCCGCAGCGCGGAGAAAACTTTTCCTGCTGGAAGAATTTGCCGCAGATTATAGAAACTGCCGCTGCCCTGCGGCATGAAGCCGGCAGCAGCGATTCAATAAAACTGGAATCGCAGATAGAAACAAATTTTAAAAACATTTTTGAAATTAACTGAACAACCTGTTCTGCGCTCCGGAAACTTCATATTGCAGGTTCGTTGAGAGGACTGCCAAGCCCATACTCTTCGAGCTTGCGCAGCAGGGTCTTTCTTCCAATTTCCAGCTTTTCCGCGGCCTTTGTTCTGTTTCCGTTAAAGTGAGACAGAGTATCGCGGATAATAATTTTTTCACATTCGTCAAAGGTTGAACCAAGTTTGATATGTATCCAGCCTTCCTCGGCTGTGTCACGTAAAGCAGGCGGCAAATCGTCAACAGTTATTATATTTGACTGGCACATAACAACAGCGCTTTCGATACAGTTACGCAATTCGCGGATATTGCCCGGCCATTCGTAGGCATAAAGACGCGAGCGCGCCTTTTCATGGATGCCTTCAATGGATTTGCCGTTTTCATCAGAAAATTCCTTTATAAAAGCGGCGACGAGAAGGGGAATATCGTCCTTTCTTTCGCGTAACGGAGGAACCAGAATATTTACCACATTAAGGCGGAAATAAAGGTCTTCGCGGAAACTGCCTTTTTCAATTTCTGCTTTTAAATCCTTGTTTGTTGCAGTTATTATTCTTACATCCGTTTCTACTGTCTGCTCTCCTCCGACACGCTCAAATTTCTTTTCCTGCAAAACACGAAGCAGCTTAATCTGAACATTTTGATCGATTTCGCCTATCTCATCAAGAAAGAGGGTTCCGCCTGAAGCAAGTTCAAAACGGCCTCTCCTTCTGGAAGCAGCGCCGGTAAATGCTCCCTTTTCATGGCCAAAGAGTTCGCTTTCCAGAAGCGAAGCGGAAAGTGCGGCGCAGTGAACCTTAACAAGCGGATTGTCTTTTCGCGGAGAAAGTTCATGAATAGCATCGGCGACAAGCTCCTTTCCAACGCCCGACTCACCCGTAATCAATATTGAAGCTTTTGAAGGAGCGGCCTTGCTCATTGTATCAAAGACATTGCGCATGTTACGCGAATTGCCAATTATCGATTTGAATTGTCTGCGACGGACAAGTTCTTCTTCCATCCTGCGGTGCTTGAAAAAAAGTTCGCGGTTTTCCAAAGCGCGCTTTACTTTCAGGGAAAGATGATCCAAATCAACAGGTTTGGAAAGGAAATCCCATGCGCCGTCCCGCATCGCTGTTACGGCAGTTTCTATCGTACCGTGTCCGGTAAGAATAATAACCGGAAATCCCGGAGCATGGGAAAGAATACGATGCATCAGTTCATCGCCGCCAAGACCCGGCATTTTTAAATCGGTAATTACGAGATCGATGTCCCCTGAAGAAAAACGTTTCCATCCTTCATCGCCGTTTTCGGCGCATACCACGTCATAACCGTCTTCACGCAGGGACTCCGCAAGCCCTTCGCGTATATTTTTTTCATCATCAATTACAAGAAGGCGAAAACTCATTTTTTTACTCCTGCTTCTGCCATTTGTCCTGTTTCAATATATCCAAGCAGGCGCGTTTCTTTCTGCGGTATGGGCAGAGTTATTTCAAAAACAGCGCCTTCGCCGGGAGATGAAATAACCGATATTTCTCCGTGATGTTCCCTGATTATTTTAAAAACAAGCGTTAGACCAAGTCCTGTGCCGGTTTTGCTTGTAGAAAAATATGGTTCAAATATTTTGGAAATATTTTCTTCGCTTATTCCATTGCCAGTATCATGGATTGAAATTTTTATCTCATTTTCAGTGCAATTTGTTGAAACGGTTAACGTTCCTCCGCGCGGCATAGCGGATTGCGCGTTTTTAACCAAATTCAGCAAAGCCTGTTTAAGCAGGCGTTCATCAATTAAAATTTTCGGCAGGTTTTCTTCCAGTTCCAGCCTGCATTCTATATTTGACTGTTCCATCTCATACTGAATAAATTCCATCATTTTGGAAATCAATTTGTTTATATCCCCTTCCCGTAAATCCAAAGTCATTGGACGTACCGCAAAAAGAAAATCTACAACTATTTTGTTTAATCTGTCAACTTCTTCTTTAAGAATATCAAGATATTTATCTGTTTTGACTTTTGAATGATTTGCTTTTGCCAATACTTTTTGAAGAAGCTGAAGATGAATGGAGATGGAACCAAGCGGGTTTTTTATTTCATGCGCTACACCGGCGGCAAGAGTTGTAAGAGCCGCCAGATTCTCAGCCCTGCGCAGTCTGGATTCTCCCTTTCTTTTTTCGGTAATGTCATATATGCAGATAAGAGAGCCCGTTATTTTTCGATCCTGTACAAGCGGAAGTATATTTACAGAAAGCAGTTTTTTTCTGCCGTTAAAAAAAATGTCTATTTCCTTGTCAATTATTCTGTCTCTGTTAAGCAGCGCTTCACTGACAAATTCTACGATCCTTTCATCTTCAATCGCATGCCATATATGCACGCCTTCGTTGTGTCCAAGCGGCAAAAGCCGGTGGGCGAATTTATTTACCTTAACAAGATTATGGTTTTCATCACAAACAAATATTCCCACATCAATTGAATCCAGCACATTTTCAAGAAGATTTATTTCATCAACGGCGGAAACCAAAAGTTCACGCTGCTGTTCAGTATCCAGCCTGTCCAGTTTTCCCAGCGCCCGTCTGAAAAAATCAATCACTTTTTACCTCCATACTTTTTCCTTATTCAGCATGGCTTTTTTTAAATTATAAAAAAGGGCTTCCAGCGCAAGAGCAGGGCTCTGGTTTAATACATCAACTGCTGCTGCGGCCTCTCCTATACTTTTTTTAAATATATCATAATATGAAATATACTGATGATCCTCTGCCTTTTTTGCCGTTTCCGCAATTAAATCCAGACATAACTTCAGGAAGCGGGAAAACGAATCGTCTTCAAAATTACTGCTTTTTACCAGCAGAGTTTTAATTATTTCAGAGCTTTTTACAGAGCGTTCAAACCCTGCCGTTTCCGCAATTGACGCATAACAGTCTCCAATCCCGGTCAAAAAGGGCGGAAGACTTATCTCCTTTTTTTTCATCTTTAAAGCGGTGATCCGCGCAAGGGAGACAACAAACCATGCCGCCAACGGATATAATTTTTCCTTGTTTGCGGGAAGAAAAGAATCAAGATAGGATGTAATAAGCGAATTCCCCGTTTTGGGAGATTCTTCATCATGGGTATGCTGAAACACCCTGCGAAGCACATCTTTTTCACCTTCAACACTTCTTTTCAGAAAACGGTACGGGCGAAGACGCGAGAGAATAGTCGGAATGATCACCTCCCGCCTTTGCGATGTAAGAACAATACTGAGAGAAACGGGAGGTTCTTCAAGCAGTTTAAGCAGTGAATTACGCGCCTCATCCCTCATGTTTTCAGCATTCTCAATGATTAATGTCTTTCGCCTTCCGTTAGGCGAAAGTCTGCACCAGTATGCAGCACGCCTTATGTGTCCAATCGGAATATTGGCGCTCATTCCGTCTGTTTCAAGGGCAAGAGCATCTTTAACCAGTAAACCGCAGAGTTTTTCAAGCGCCGTTTTATCTTCTGTATCTTCGCTTAACGATAAAAAATCACTTAACCTTTCATCAAAAGACTGCAGTAACGAAGCAATTTTCCCGAATTTCGGATCATCTTCCATTAAAACCGGAGAAAAACGAAGCTGCAATTTACGAAGAGAACGATAAAAAAGAAGTTTTGTGTTTTTGTTTGCCGGACTGCGTAAAAAAACAGAACAGTAGGCGGCAATTTCTGCGGAAAAGGAACGTTTGCCGAGCAGCAGAAGATCATCATGAAGCAGATAACGGTGCCGTCCACAGGACGGGCAGGAACATTTCCATGAACCGCCGCCTTCCGAAGTAAGGCAGCCTTCTCCTTCGCACGAAAAGACACGCGCCAGTTCAAGAGCGGCGCTGCCCTTTCCCGACCCGGAAGGACCGTAAAACAACATGGAAGGAGCGCTGCACCCTGAAAGGATATCATCATGTAATTGGGAAACAGCTCCTTGTTCGATGATATTCTCAAACATCCGCCGCTCCATGTCCGGTGATTAAAGGCAGTAAAAGACGGGCAAAAATACTTTCCGATAAAATCGGAGATGGATCAAACAGCGGCTGTATTCTCAGTAAAAATAAAACAAGACTTGTTACCGCAATACCTTCCGCCAGCCCAAAAAATATTCCAAGAAATCTGTCCGCGCCGCTTAAATGGATTCTTTCAATAATACCTTTTAGCATTGTTTCAAAAATTTTAACAACAATAAAAACAATTACAAACAGACCGATAAATGCGATTATTTCGGGCAATAATTTTAATTCCGGCCAAAATTGGGCTCTTAAAAAAGCGCCGCCGTTTTTATAAAGAAACAATGACGCGAGAATACCGAGTATTACGGCTGCCATGGAGAAAAGTTCACTGACAAAACCTTTCAAAAAGCAGCGAATGACAAATAATGTTATAAGAAGTAAAAAGATTATATCTATTACGCCGAGATTCAATTATCCCTCCAAAAAACAACGGTTAATCTTTTCTTTTAAAACTTCAGCGATTAAACTTGAGCCGTCGCGTTCTCCTATTTTAAGCGAGGCTGCCGCCATTGCTTTTCTTTTTTCATCGTCTGTCGCAATCATTTTTACTGCATCTGCCAGCGTTTGAGCCTTTGCGTCTTCTCCCATAAATACTAAAGCAGCTCCTGCGTTTTGAAAATAGCCGGCATTTTC
>JAIRUY010000256.1 GCA_031254175.1 Treponema sp. | reverse complement strand
AACATGGTAGGCAGAAGCACAGAGAACCGAAAATGAAGAATAATCGGCTGAACCGGGTTTTGCTGCCATACGCCGGGCAACTTCGCGCTGCACCGTAACTACTATACGCTTAAACAAGCGCCGCTGCTCAATCAGAGAAGCCAACAGTACCGCAGCGATATTGTAGGGCAGATTTCCCAAAAGAAACTGCGCTCGCCGCTTTTGCTCCACGGCTTTTTTCGCACTCCAGGTTTTCATCACATCGCCTTCAATCAGATTGAAGTTTTTTTCTTCGGCAAACAGTGTTTTTAACACTCTGATAAATCCTGCGTCAATTTCGAAAGCGTGCACAAAAAATCCCTTTTCAAGAAGTATGGCTGTCATTGCGCCAAGCCCGGGTCCGATTTCCCAAACTTCGTCTCCGGTTTTGCAGGCAAGCGCTTCCGCAAGAGCCAGCCTTGCTGCGGGGTTAATTAAAAAGTTCTGGCCGTATTTCTTGCGCATACCAAGGCCTTCCTTGTCAAGAAAAACGCGCAGGGCGGACGCTGAGTTATAATTAATCATAAAATGGTTTTAGCCTGAGCCGCATAATACGCGCTCTGTAATCCAGAATAATTATTGACAGTGACAGAACAATGGAAAGCAGCAGTACCAAAAAGGGCTTGGATGTTTGAATGCCCGGAATCAAACCCCCGATAAAAGCAGTTTTTTCCATTAGCTGATACAGCAGAGACAGAGGTAAATCTAAAATACCGGAAACCGAAAACGCATTGAGCGAAATCATGTCCAGAAGAAGCCATAATATCGAGCCTATCATAAATACTGTAGTTGCAGGAACAATAACGAGTCCTGTTATAATTCCCGCCGGAGCGATATAGCCAAAGGTATAGCAGCAAACGCCTGCAGTTGCCAAAAATGCCCCGGAAGAGATGGACAGCGGCTGCAGCAGAAAGCCGGGAATTTTTCCAGAAAATAACGAAATAAACGCTTTCGCTATAACCAGAATGCCGATCATTGCCAGATATGAAAGAATAAAAGAAATTGTATTTCCGGCAGCAGGAGTAATGACAATCTGAATTAAAAAAGACAGCGCAAGAATGGACATTGACTGTTTTGGCAAGGCTCCAAATACCGCAAGGACTCCCAGAAGATACATAAGAGCCGCACGGTTCAGACTTGGCATCGGCCCCACAAGAAAACAGTAGAACAATATAAAAACGGCTCCAACAATCGAAGCGGCCTTTAATCCCAGCGGTTTTTTTAAAACAAAAGCAATTAACGCCGTTATTACAGCAAGGTGCATTCCTGAAAGCGCCAGAATGTAGGAAAGGCCGGCGCTTCTGAACAATGCTGTAATATCTGTGTCCAGATTGTCCCTAATGCCGACAAGCATGGCAAGCGCGAGCCCGCCCCAGCTTTTTCCTTCAACCCGTTGAATCCGCTGCAGCCTTGTGTTTGTGCGTATGCGTTCGATTGCCGGCGCTTGTTTAACAACATGCAATGATTCGGCAGAAAATGTCCGGCCGAAGCCGCCGGAATTATCTGCACGAAGTCTGCCTTCTGCAAAGATTGTCGTTCCTCTCCCGAATTCCCTGATTTTTAATGCGTTGTCTTCCGGTAGGAAAATTGTCAGCTCTCCGCTGCTGCTTGCTCTGATGCCGCCGCCGGCAGCTTCTCTCAGCGATATAACAGCCATTGCCCGCACGTTTCCTGCGGAGCCCGAAATTAATCTGGGGTCTTCAAGCAAGACTCCGGTCAGGGCTGTTATATTGTTTTCAAGGATTCCAAACTTTAAAACATTTTTTCCTGAGTTAAATGCACATATACCAAGGCAGATCCCGGCGGCGAATGCGGCGCTTTTGTGTAAAATTATTTTCCATGAAGTGCGCGAAACATCAGCCAGTACTCTGAAAAAACAAAGAATAATAATAAGAATTACCGCAATGGCAAGAAGCCGGGCAGGAGGCAGATTGCCGAAACAGTAATAGCCAAAAGCGGCGCCAATAGCAGCGCATAACAGCGGAGTTAAAGCATTTACCATTTTAGCTGGTTTATTGCCTCCTTTGCCGCGGCTCTGATGTTGTCATTGCCGGAAAAAATACTTGTATAGAGCAAATGATCATAGACAGAACTGGAGCCGATAAGACCCAAAGCCTGAATAATCGTAATGGTAATGTCTGTGTCAAAAAGCCTTGTTCCTTCTGTTCCGGAATTTATTAGACCCAGCTGCAATCCAAGCACTAAAGCGGCATCCGAGTTTCCAACCGCGCCAAGACACGCGATTGCTTCTATTAATCTGGTCTTGGATACATCGCCTTTAACGTAGTCCTCCAATACCCGGAAGTAATGATCTATGGCCAGCGTACTTGCGCTTGTCCATCTGAGATAAGTAAGAGTCCAAATTGCAGAGTAACGCATTGCCCTTAAATCGGCATTGTCTCCGTAAGCGGCAAGCGCTTGTTGAAGCGCAAATTCCGCAAGTTGCCCGCGCTCAGAGGAACTTAATCGATCGCTGTTCATTCCGGCTTTAAAAGCTATAAATTTTTCTTCCGGCGGATTTCTTTCAATAATGTTGTACAGAAACTGTTTCAGGTTTCCGTCAATCTGATCAATTGCCCCACTTGCTTCGGAAGCAATCACTTCCGGATAACCTGCGCACATTACAGAAAAAAGCACAGGATATGAGGAACTGTCACCCAGTTCCATTAATGCGGCAATGCAGGCTGAAACGATCTGATAATCTATATTGTTTCCGGACAGAAATAAATAATTCATTTCCGTCAGGTAGTTATTTATATTATTGATTATATACCCGTCGTTTTTTCCAAGAGTTCCCAAGGCAACCATTATTCTGGCTCTGACACTGGTTTCAGGGTATTCCAGAAAGAGTCTCCACATAAGATTATGATTTCCGCCTGATGTGTTTCGCAGACCCCGAACGGAAAGATCGATTATATTGTTCATGCCGGATAAATTATCCATGTGTATGTAATTCTCAAGCGCATAGTTCAGGGCATATTCAAATAAAAGACCGGCAGATTCATTTAACCTGTTGTCTGAAGCGGCGCTTCGCAGCGTTTGCGCTTTTACAGTCATATCTCCCCTGTTAAAACGCTGCATATATGTTTGTAAAACAGCCGGGTCTCCAAAAAGGCTTGGGGATAAAAAAACAAGCAAGATGAGTACACTTGCCCTTTTAGTCATCCACAGCCTCCATGAAGTTAACAGAAGAGTTTGTGTTTTCGCTGCGGGGAAGAGCCTTGTCAGTTTCTTCTTCAAGTACACGGAACGGCAATTCTTCATCTTCATCTTCTTCCGGCAGCAGGTTAAAAACTTCGCTCAAAATATGATTCCGCGTTGCAATCGGCAGCATATCCGCTTCCATGTGTACAAGAGACGTGTTGATCTCCTGATTATAATCCACAGAACGGACTGTGCCGGGTATACAAATGGGAAATCTGTTAAGCGAAAACTGCACTTTAAGGCGCAGCCCTGTTACAGCCTGCCCGTTGACTCTGAAAGCGCAGCCGCAATCGGAAATATCATCAAGCATGCATCTTAAGCCGGCTGTTTTTTCAAGCTTGTGCGGATTTTCAATGTCATTAACCATGTAAAGAAAAGCCGCTTTATTCATTTTTATGCGCATGGATTTACGTTTCTGCGTTCTGAAAAGCGCGTCATTATGTTCAATCTTCAGTGAAGAAATACCCTTTGAAAAAACTTCGTCAATTACATCAGTATCGAAGACATAACCGGCATCATCTTCCCGCCAGAAATAAATTGATATTTTCAGGCCGCGCCATTGCAGGGAAGTTGTCAGCTTGGAATTTACCGGACGTGAAATTGTAAGAGAATTACCGGCATTCTTTACTACTTCTGATTTGTATACTCCGGTCCCCGGCACTAAAACCCTCAATATCTGCCCTTCGCTGATTTGGCGTGAATTCGTGATGCGAATTTTGTTTTCTGCCGCTTCCATTTCAATTTTTTTGCAGTAATCAAAAAGTCTGGACAGAAAATCCTGAACTATCGGATCATAGATTTCCCCTGACGCACGCGCTGAATTAACCATGAAACGTATGATTGTCTGAAACTGTTTTTGTGAACTGAATATTGATACCGGATCATGGATATTACAATTTGTCGCAAGCTTCTTGAGGTGTTCCATATCCTTCATGGAAAATCCGGCTTCTTTGCCTTTTGAGAAAAATTGAATCCAGTTTCCGGAGCTTTCCTTTCTGGTACGCGTAACATAGAAACCCAGGAGGACGGCTGCCGCCGCAAAAACAAAAAAAGGTATCACTGTTTTTCCTCATTGGACTTGTTCGGGAACCCGATGGTTCCCTCACAAGCCTTGCATTTTTTCGGGCTAAAGCCCTGCAAAAATGCGGTTTTTTAGGAAGTTGTTCGGAAAACTGAAGTTTTCGAACAACTCTGTTTCGCCATGAACATTTAATTAATAATTATAAGAGTCTTTTTAAAAACTGTACAGCATATGCAAAAGTTGTCTTTTTAGCTATTATATTGAAGTTTCTGAACAACTCTATTTAAAGACAGGGCAGGCGCAGGGAAGGAAAATTTGAAAATATACATAGAAGCTCTTGTTTTATATATTGTTATTTTCTTTTCAGGTTCGGCCAGTTTAATTTTTGGCGGCTCCGGCGGCCTTGGAGAAGCGGCGGGTTTTTCCTGGCTTGCGGGAATTTTTCTGTATGGCATTCCTTCGCTTGCCCTGATTTGGTTTGTGCTCCTGCGGGTAAAATCTGTCAAAGACTGGAATATTCTGCCCGGAAAAAAGGATTTGTTTTCATGTCTTATTGCGCTGCCGAGCCTTTTAATTATTGGTTTTTTTTCTGCTTTTTTATCTTCAAATGCTGGAGAAACATCCGCGCAGGTATTTCTTTCTTTTCCTTCTTCCGGCGCCGAATGGGCGCTATTGTGTTTTTTCTGTATCATAGCCGCCTATGTAGAAGAAAGTTTTTTCCGTTTTTATCTGCTTTCACGAAAGAACGAATTAAAACTTGGCACAGCGCCTGCGGTTGCGTTATCTGCGGCATTGTTTTCAATTTGTCACTTATACGAAGGTTACTGGGGAGTTTTGAACGCAGCGCTTTCCGGAACAGTTCTTGCGGTAATTTTTTTGCGTTTTAAGAGCTTGCATGGAATTTCCATAGCCCACGCCATTTACAACATAGCCGTTTATGCCATTAATTCATCAGGGCATTGACACAGGCTAAGGCAATATATACATTTAAGTCTAGTGGCTGCTCATTTAATTAAAATAATAGAGGCGCTCAGGAATTAACATGATTGAATTAGTAATGAATTTTTTAAGGAAATCCATACCTGCTTCCATAATAATAGCCATTTTTTCCGGCATTATTGCCGGTTTGTTATTCGGGCTTTCTGTTCCGATGGCTTTGGCTTCTCAGGCGGAAAGGGTAGTCAGTTATGAGGAAGTAGCCGCACAATCCATGGTTCAGGAAGCGCTGCGGCTTGCAGGCCGTTCCGGGGAAGAAGGCTTAAGTTATATAACCTTGCCCGGAATCCAAAAATATGACGGTCCCCGCTTCGCTGAAACCATGCCAATTGAAACCAGAGAAGCCTGGCTTTCATGGATGAGCAGGAACCGTCCGCACGACGATCCTGTTTTTCTGGAACAGCGCTGGCAATGGGCGCAGGACCTTGTCAATTCTTCTGAACTAAAACGCCCTGAGGAAGTTAGGGCATTTCTCCTTGCTCCAAGGGAACATTTTGTCAGGGCTGTAAACAGGGGGCGTGAATATGAAGATACATGGCTTCCAATAGGGTACGGGGCAACCATAACCGATCCTGATGTGGTGTCCATGATGACCTCAACCATTAAAGTCCAGCCCGGAGACAAAGTTCTTGAAATTGGAACAGGCTCAGGGTATCAGGCCGCGATTCTCTCTTTTTTAACCAAAGATGTATACACAATCGAGATAATCAGGCCCCTCTACATAGAAACCGATGCGCTTTTACGTGATCTGGAAAGAAACTATCCGTCATATTCAGTAATAAACCGTAAACTTGGCGATGGTTATTATGGATGGGAGGAATTCGCTCCTTTTGACAAAATTATTGTTACCTGCGCAATTGACCATATTCCGCCTCCGCTTTTAAGACAGTTAAGTCCGGGTGGAATTATGGTTTTGCCCCTTGGCCCTCCAAACCGCCAGTACATTATGGAAGTAGTGAAAAATGTTGATGAAGAAGGCAACATTATTCTGACCCGCAGGGATGTATACAATGGTTTGAGCGTAAGGTTTATTCCGTTCAGGGATGAAAGAGGAACATCATACAGTACGCCTGTTTCTGATGATGATTAAAGTTTTTAGCTTAAGACTAGACAAAAAATTACAGATAATATACAATGAGCATAATGGGGGGATTGTATACTCATCAAAAAGTAGAAAGACGCCGGTATTTACCTCATTTAAATATCAGGCAGGATGGTTCCGTCATGAGTTTGTTTAATTTTACGTTTGGCGTATTTAGAATCATCAAATTGTTTTTCTGTACCATTGCTTTATTGTTTCTTTCTTTTGGGAAGAAAATGTATCAGATAATAAAAGAATTTTTACTGCGGGTTTTGGATATTATCCGTTTTAACCCGTTTTTTCGCAAAATAACCATTGGTTTTTGTCTTTCATCCTTCTTTGTTGGCGCAATTTTTTTGGTTTTTTTTGCCATAATTTCCCCGGAATTGCCTCCTCAAAATCTGTTCTCTGCGATGAGAGATATATCCGAAGGCGGCGGCTCTAACGGGTTTTCAATGTCCAATGTTGTGTTATCCGCTAATGATGATAATTGGGCGGCGTTGACATTATTTGACGGCAAAGAATTCGAGACAGGCGCAGGTTCTCAAACCCAGGATCGTTCAAAGGATTTCGACTACCCGGTCAGGCCGGGAGAAACTCTGTCTGAAATTGCCTATGCGTATGGAATTCCCTATGATTTTCTTGCCTGGTATAACAAAATAGAAAACGCAAACCGGATACGTGTGGGAACGGTTATTGTTATTCCTTCTCTGGAAAATATTGCGCTACAGGATGTTCAATACAGGCAGCAAAGGACGAGACAGCAGCAAACCGTAACTGCGGCAAGAGCGGTAAAAGATATCGGAATTACCTATGAAAGCATAAATAACGGAACAGGAGCAGGCATTACTGTCCATTTTTCCATTGTGAATCCTCCCTCAAACCTTAGATCTTATGAATGGGATCTTGGAGACGGAAGACGCAGTTTCAGGGAAAGCCCCAGTCATGAATATTCCACGCCTAGAACCTATACTGTCCGGCTTACAGCCCAGGACAGTTCAGGAGGAGTTTACAGGTCAAACCATCTTTATATTGATATTCCGCACCCTGCTTCGGCAGTAGAGCACAGCACAACGAGGTTTATTACCCTTTCCTATCCTGACGAACATTTTGTCGTAAACGGAACCATCACAAAAGTATCCCGGCATGCCAATATTCATGATGTGCTGGATTTTAGCGAGTCGGATCAATTTTTAACAAAAGTGCAGTTTAAGAAAAGCGGCTATTACGGCATTACAGTGCGTGAAGCCGGAGACCGGGAACAGTACTATTCCGTTTTTGTCAGCCCAATTCCTTCTGTGCATGTTGATCATAAAATGAATAATTTTAACTGGTACAGAACACAGTTTAACACCGGAACCCCATCAAACTGCGGGCCGGCTTCGGTGGCTATGGGCATAAGCTGGGCTACCGGCAGATATTTCCCTGTATCCTCAGCGCGCCAAGCTGTGGGCTGGCAGGGAAACGGCGGCACCAGTTTTGATGAACTTATCAGGGTTATCAGAAATCAGGGCATAGAAGCAAGCCTTAAGCCGTTAAGGACAGTTCAGGAAATAAAGGATGTTATAGATGCCGGATCTATCGCGATTATCCTTTTTCATACCGATGGGATTAGAATGGCGCGCGGAAATCCCGCAGCGGATCTTTTTGGAAAATATTACAACGATTCTACAGGCCACTATATGGTTGTAAAGGGTTATTCCATGAACGGCGAATATTTTATTGTGCATGACCCCATACCCAGCGACTGGAGCGCCAACAGTTTCCGTTATTCTGACGAGATCAGCATGATGGGCCGCAACCGCTATTTTTCCGCTAACGAGGTGCTCCGTTCCCTGCGCCGTAACGAAATGATTGTTGTTTCCGGCCCTAGGTAAACTATAAAGGGGCTGTCCAAGAAGTCGGTTACTTCTCGGCCAGCGCCAACGATTTGGGAGAAAAAAATGATAGGCAGATCTATAGTTCTTTTGCTGCTCATTGCAATTCTGTCCGTGGGCGGCATTATATGGTTCGATTACCTCAATGTTATTGACGCTAAAACTGCTTTAAGTCCGGTGTATAATGTGCTTCGGAATGTGCCTTTGATAAATCGTATTTTACCAAAAGGTGAA
>JAIRUY010000235.1 GCA_031254175.1 Treponema sp. | reverse complement strand
GATGGAGTTTTCGAAGTAAAAGCCACAAACGGCGACACCCATCTCGGCGGCGATGATTTTGACCGCCGTGTTATGGAATGGCTTATTGATGAATTTAAAAAAGACACAGGCATCGATCTTGGAAAGGATCGCATGGCGCTTCAGCGTCTGCGTGAAGCCGCGGAAAAGGCAAAGATTGAATTATCGTCCATGCAGTCCACCGAAATCAATCTGCCCTTTATTACAGCCGACCAAAACGGTCCCAAGCATCTTCAAAAATCTCTGACAAGGGCAAAGTTTGAGCAGATGGTATCAGACCTGCTTGAACGTTCCAAAGAACCCTGTAAAAAAGCTCTTTCGGACGCAGGATTAAACGCGGATCAAATTGATGAAGTTATTCTTGTCGGCGGCTCTACCCGCATTCCCGCGGTACAGCAGATTGTTAAGGATCTGTTTAAAAAAGAGCCCAACAAAGGCGTTAACCCGGACGAAGCGGTTGCTGTCGGCGCGGCAATTCAGGGCGGCATTCTCGGCGGCGATGTAAAAGACGTGCTTCTTTTGGATGTCACTCCGCTTTCGCTTGGCATCGAAACCCTCGGCGGCGTTATGACAAAACTCATTACGCGCAATACTACCATTCCTACACGCAAGAGCCAAATCTTTTCCACTGCGGCGGACGGCCAGACTGCCGTTTCAATTCAGGTCTTGCAGGGCGAACGGGAAATGGCAAACCAGAACCGTGTTCTCGGCCGCTTCGATCTTGTCGGCATTCCTCCCGCTCCGCGCGGAGTTCCGCAGATAGAAGTAACCTTCGACATTGACGCAAACGGTATAGTACACGTCAGCGCGAAAGATCTTGGCACAGGCAAGGAACAAAAAATTCGCATCGAAAGTTCATCGGGTTTGAGTGATACAGATATCGATCGCATGGTAAAAGAAGCGGAAATTCACGCAGAAGAAGATAAAAAAGAGCGTGAAAAAGCCGAAATCCGCAACGAAGCCGACTCAATGATCTATAGCACGGAAAAAAACATAAAAGATCTTGGCGACAAGGTAAATGCGGAAGACAAAGCAAAAGCGGAAGAAGCTATTGCCGATTTGCGCAAGGTCATTGAAAGCGGCGATCTTAACTCTATTAAGGAAAAAACCGAGGCGCTTAAGCAGGTTTCCTATAAAATCGCTGAAGAAATTTATAAACAACAGGGCGCCAACGCTGCGGGGCAGCAGCCGGATCAGGGCGGTCCGGATATGGGAGGCGCCGGTCCTTCCGGCGGCGACAACACCAAGAGCGCAGAAGACGCGGACTACGAAGTTGTAGACGACAAATAGGAGGTCAGGAGAGGGGGTAGTTCCTCTCTCCTCATATATGGCAAAACGCGATTATTACGAAGTTCTCGGAGTACAGAAAAATTCCTCAAAGGATGATATAAAAAAGGCGTATCGCAAGCTTGCCATTCAATACCACCCGGACAAAAATCCCGGCGATAAACATGCCGAGGAAAAATTCAAGGAAGCGACTGAAGCCTACGAAATTCTTGCCGATGACCAGAAAAAGGCCGCTTATGATCAGTTCGGTTTTGCCGGAGTAGAAGGCATGAGCGGTCAGGGTGATTATTCCAGCGTGTTCCGGGGCTTTGAAGACATCTTTGGCGAGGGCGGTTTCGGCAGCATATTTGACAGTTTTTTCGGCGGCGGTTTCCGCAGGGGATCTTCCGGCGGCGTAAGGCAGGGAGCCAATCTTCGCTATGATATCGAGATTCCTTTTAAAGACGCTGTCTTTGGGACAAAGGTTGAAATACAATATTCACATAACGAAACCTGCACAACCTGCAAAGGTTCCGGTTCGGCGGACGGGTCAAGCAAAAAAACCTGTCCTACGTGCCGGGGCTCCGGTCAGGTACGCCACAGTCAGGGGTTTTTCTCGGTAGCTACAACCTGCCATAATTGCCACGGTGACGGTTATATAGTTGAAAAACCATGTAATGACTGCAGCGGTTCGGGAACACAGAAAAAGCGGCAGAAAATAATGGTTACCATTCCGGCAGGCGTTGAAAACGGGAAACGTGTTGTCATTCCAAAGCAGGGAGACGCAGGCCCCAATGGCGGACCTGCGGGCGATTTATATGTATTTATCAGAACAAAACCCCATGAACACTTTGAACGGCAGGGGCTCGAGCTTTATTGCGCTGTTCCGGTTTCTGTAAGCCAGGCAGCCCTTGGCGCTGATATTCACGTAACAACACTGGACAACAAAAAAATCAGGGTAAAAGTGCCCGCCGGTATCCAAAACGGAAAAATGCTCCGCATCCGTGATGAGGGAGTTCCCTCAGGAAGCAGCCGCGGCAGTCTTTATATTAAACTTGTTGTGAAAATTCCTGAAAAGCTTTCCCGGCGCGGAAAAGAACTACTCGAAGAACTGGCCAAAATCGAAGGCCAGGACGACAGTCCAAAACCCATCCCGCTTTCACAGCTTGCGGATGTGTAAAAGGCAGCTGCTACCTTTTTTCAAGCTCCGGAATCGCTTCAAGAATAGCGTCATCAATTTTCCTTCCCTTGCCTGAATAACCCAATTTCCTGTCCGGCCGGGCAGAACCGTGGTAATCGCTGCCTTCTGTAATATAAAGGCCAAGAGTTTTTCCCAGAGATTCAAGCCGGCTGCAAGGGCCGGGTTTTGTTGCTGGATGCCATGCTTCAAGCCCCATTAGACCCATGTCTTTAAGCAATTTTATTAAATCGGGAAGGCGTCCCCACGCGACATAGAGCGATATTGGGTGCGCAAGAACCGGTATGCCGCCGGATTCGCGTATCAGGGCAACGGCTTCTTCAAAGACAAGTCCTTCCTTGGGCACATAAAGAGGCATTCCAACGCACAGATAGCGGGCAAATGCTTGCCTTATGTTTTTGACAATTTTTCTCTTTATCAGGAGATTCGCAAAATGAGGCCGCCCCATTGAATGACCGCCGGATATGGCCAGCAAATCTTCCCATGTTGCCTCAATGCTTAATTCGTGCATTCTTTCCAGAATTTCGCGGTTTCTTGCTTCTCTCCGGCGGGATAATTTCCCTACAGCATCAATAAAACCGGAGCTTGGCGAATTGATTCCCAAACCCAAAAGGTGAAATTCTCCGCCCGGGCCAAGACCCGGCGTTGATTTACTGCCTGTCCAGTTAATGCTTAGCTCAATTCCCGGAATAAAATGGAAATTTTCCTTCCCGGCTTCTGTCCTTGCGCTTTCAAGTCCTTCTATGGTATCATGATCGGTAAGAGCAATTGCGCGAAGACCCTGTTTTACTGCCTGTTTAACAAGCAAAGCCGGGCTCATATCCCCATCTGAAATGTTGGAGTGGGTATGTAAATCAACCATTAGAGGTATTTTAACAAAATTTAAACAAAATATGCCATTGTCTTCCGATAATATAACGAAGGGCATATTGAGTCTTTATAAATAAAATATATTATACTATTAGTATAGAGTTTTCTTCAGGAAGGACGGTCGTTAAGTGTCAGAGTTTGTCTTGGCAAACGGAATAATTGTTTCCCCGGGAAAAGATGCAAAAAATGGCGATTTGGGAATTAAAGGGGAAAAAATTGTATCTTCAAAGGCTGCAAAAAAAATTGATTTAAATAAAAATTCCTGCGTATATCCTTCTCTTATCAATACGCATGATCACTTACAGGGAAATTACCGCCCGCCTGTGGGTCCGCAAAACGGAAATTTCTACCTCACATGGCTGCCCTGGGATAAAGATTTAAAAGCGTCAAAAACTTTTGAGGAACGTTCCAAACTTACAAGGGAAGACCTTTACGCTCTTTCCGGTTATAAATGCCTGTTCTCCGGCGTAACCACTGTGAACGATCACTTTCCGCATGAATTAAACCGTCAAATATTACCCACTTTACCGGTAAGAGCTATTCAGGAATACGGAGTTGCCCATGAATGTTCTTCGTATGATTTAAAATGGGGCGATGGCATAGAAATTGAACATGAGCGCGCGGTAAAAAACAAATGGCCTTTTATAACCCATCTTTCTGAGGGTTTTGATGAAGAAGCCATGAACAGCGTAGATACGCTTGAAAAAATGAAAATTCTGGATAATCACTGCCTGTTTGTTCATTGTATTGCGTTAAGTGATGAAGACATCAATAAGATTGCCAAAGCGGGAGCCAGCGTTTCATGGTGCGGTTTTTCCAATATGTTCATGTTTAATGTAACATCAAAAATCCGCAAGATGATAAAAGCCGGAGTAAATGTCACAATCGGGACAGACTCTTCGGCAACAGGGTCTGCAAACCTTCTCGCCGAAATAAAATATGACAGGGAATTATACCGCAGTCTCTACGGAGAGGATCTTCCTGCGAAAAAAATCTTCGAGATGGTAACGATAAATTCCGCAAAAGCATTCTGGATGCAGGACAAAACAGGCAGCCTGGAAGAAGGTAAGTTAGGCGACATTCTTGTACTAAAGGCAAAAAATGATGACCCTTACAAAAACCTCGTTGATGCTGAAATGGAAGATATTGAGTTACTGGTGCTTGCGGGAAATCCGTTATACGGAGAAACACGTTTCCTCGATATTTTTGACGGAAACCTTCCCGCCGGATATACACAGATAACGGTTGGGAACAGAGAAATGTTTGTAAAAGGCGATCCCGCAGGGCTTTACAGAGAGATCAGAAAAAAAGTTGGTTTTGAAAAAATACTGGATTACCTTCCGTTTGAACCCTCTGCGCCAAAACAGGAAGGTGCATAATGCCAAAACCGCTTCAATATCGTTCCGGTTCTCTAATTTACTTTCAGGGAGATCCTGCGGAAAAGATATATATTCTGCAAACAGGAAAGATAAGCCTTGTCTATCAGGACATTGAAACGGGAGCGGATGTGCGCGATCCTGTAACGCCCGGAGAATTCTTCGGAGTAAAGTCCGCACTGGGGCGTTACCCCCGTGAAGAAAATGCAGTTGCCCTTTCAGATACATCGGTAATGGTTTTTACCGTTCCTGAGTTTGAAGCTGTGGCTATGGCAAATTCCAGAATAATCCTGAAAATGCTCAAGGTTTTTTCCAATCAGATGAGGCGCGTTCACAAACAGGTATCCAAGATAATGTCGAGGGAAGAGTCTCCGCCGGCGGACAGTTTGTTTAATGTTGGTGAGTTTTATCTCAAAAACAAGCGTTTTTCGCAGGCAAAACATGTATTCAGCCGTTATTTGACATTTTATCCGTCCGGAAAAAGCGCGATTCAGGCATCTAAAAACCTTGAGATAGCGGAAAACGCTCTGTCCCGTTACGGAGACGGCAAGGGGCCGGGCGTTGCTGTCAACAATACTGCCGCCTTTGCGCAAACCTCGCCGCAGAATTCCGACAAGACGGCAAAGTCTTTCTATGACGCTGTCAGCATGATTTCCCAGGGAAAATATCAGGAAGCTTTTGTTTTGTTTAAATCAATTGCGGATTCCAGCCCTGATCCCGAATGGACGGCAAAAGCATCTTTTGAAATAGGCCGTTGTTTATTTCTGTTAAATAAATTTGAATAAAGTCTGAAATATTTTACAAATATGCTTACCAAATATCCAAGGCATCCTGATCTAAAAGACGCAATGTTTACCATGGGTCAATGTAACGAAAGACTTGGCAGAATTGACCAAGCGGGAGCGTTCTATAAAAAAATACTCACCATGGGCGGCAGCGATGATGACAGCACCATTATAAAAACAAAACGGGCGTTAAGCGCTCTGGGAGCTTAATATGGCGATGGATTTAGCCGCGTTTGGCAGATTTTCCCGTACATTTAACCAGGGCGAAATCATTTTTTCCGAGTTTGAGCTTGGAGATACTTTTTATCTCATCCAGTCCGGCAGGGTACAGCTTGTAAAACTTGTCGGAGATCTTGAAAGAACCCTGGATATTCTATATCCGTCCGAAATGTTTGGCGAAATGGCTATTTTGGAAGATTCTCCGCGTTCCGCGACTGCCGTAGCGCTTGATGAGGTGAAGGTTTTAGAATTTAACTCCCAGAATTTTGAAATATTATTGCTTGGCAATCCGCAGATAGCGCTTAAGCTGCTGAAGATGTTCTGCAAACGCATATATGATTCAAAAAGACGTTTTATGATTCTGACATTGCCGGAGCCTCAGGCAAAAATTGCCGACGTGTTTCTTATGCTTGATGAAACTCAGCCTGATATTGACAAAACCACAGAAAGACGGGAATTTAAAACTACTGCCGAAGGTGTCGCCCACTGGGCCGGAATGAGTATTGCTGAAGTCAGAGATGTACTGGGTCATTTTCAAAATCAGCGGCGTATAGAAATATACCCCGACCGGATAACTGTAAAAAACATCAATGACTTTTCACGTTTTGTCAGTTCAAGGCGGAACAACAGCAGAAATCTTTAATTTTTGGAGAAAAAAATGTCTGATTATGAAAATCCTTATCAAAGCCCTGAAACGCCGATCGTTCCTGAAACATCACAAAGTTCCGGCGCTTCTCTGTCCGAAACAATGCTTCGTTATTTAAATGAAGCCTCTCCCTGGCTGCGATTTGTCGGCGTAATGGGGTATATCGGAGCCGGTTTAATGTGTTTGGGCGGAATAATATCTGCAATTATCATGCTTGCGGCATCCAGTTTTGCTGAGGAAATTGGCGTTTTTACCGCATGGATTTTTATTATTATTTATTTGCCCATGGGCGTATTGATGTTTTTCCCGGCTCATTTTACCTATAGTTTTGGGCAAAAAATACACAATTATAAATTCAGTAATTCCGGTGAAGAGCTTGAAATGGCTTTTAAGAATAATAAATCTTTGTGGAAATTTACAGGCATCATCTATATAATTTCTCTTGCCTCAATTCCTGTTATTATTGTGGTTTCAATTATCATCGGAGTTGCGGCTGCGGCAAACTTTTTTTAAGCATCAATCAATGACATGGCAAAAAACAACAGATTTGAACCGTCACTGGAAGCGCTGACTCCGGAAGGAGTAAAATTTGTTCTTGTTCCTGCCGGTCTTCCTGTCAGAACTGCTGCCTACGCAATTGATAAAATTACACAATGGCTTATTCTGATTATTATCTACACAAGCTTTTCGTTTCTGCGGGAAACAATGGGCATTTGGCTCCTCCTGATTATTATTTTTTGCGTAGACTGGTTTTATCATGTGATTTGCGAGTTGGCGTTTCGGGGACAAACTTTAGGGAAACGTTTAACGGGTATCAGGGTAGTAAGAAGAGACGGCGCGCCTGTTGATCCTGCATCGTCATTTTTGCGGAACCTGCTGCGTTTTGCGGATACATTCTTTTTCTTTTTTCCCATCGCGCTGATTTCTATTTCTTCAAGCAGCGGTTTCAGACGGCTTGGCGACTGGGCAGGCGGTACTCTGGTGGTCTACAAAAAAACATCGTTAAAATTTCCGCAAAACATGACGGGCTTTCTTGAAAAATATGATCCTGTAACTCCTGCTTTTCCCCTTTCCCATGAAGAAAAACAGGCAATATTAAATTTTGCACGGCGTTATTCGCTTTTTGGCAGATCAAGAGCAAACGAAATAGCCGGCGTTTATGCGCCGTATCTTGGCGCTGATGAAAGCGGCAGCGCGGATTATCTTTTGGGAATTGCACGAAGTTTGTCAGGAGAGAAAACGCCGCTTCTAAAGGATGCGCCGTTTCCGAAGGAAACGCAATGACCGAACAGGTTTTTATTAAACGCAGAGAACATATCTGGACAGAATTTTCCAAACTGATTTTGGGCGGCAAAAGCGCGTTAAAAAACAAAGCGCCGGAATTTGTTCTCAAGTTCAGGGAAATAACGCAAGACCTTAATAACGCAAAAGCTTATGGTTTTGATCCTGTAATTATTGAAAGACTGAACACGCTTGTAAATGAAGGAAACCAGATTCTTTATGCCCGGCGAAGCTGGACGGCAAAAACCCTTCTTGCGTTTATTTGGCAGGTTTTCCCCCAAAAAGTCCGCTTGCAGTGGCGGGGAATACTTGCCGTTACTCTGCTTTTTTACGGCATCGGGCTGTTCTTTATGTTTCTATGTTTGCGGTTTCCGGATGTAGCGGAAGAATTTGTTTCTTCATCTCAGCTTACTCAGATTGAAGAAATGTACGATCCCGAAAACGAAAGATATTTGCAGCCTCGTGAAGTAAGCGGTGATGCCGATATGTTCGGTTTTTATATCTATAACAATATTTCCATTGCTTTCAGAATTTTTGCCGGCGGTATACTTGCCGGCTTTGGGAGTCTGCTGCTCCTCTGTTACAATGCGGTATTTTTGGGAATTATAGAAGGCCACATGATCAATGCCGGTTTTTCAAAAACATTTTTTCCGTTTGTTATTGCCCACAGTTCTTTTGAACTCACAGCCATTGTTTTCAGCGCCTATGCCGGAATGCTTCTTGGTTACAGTTTTTTCTTTACTAAAGGATTAACGCGCGGAGCTTCTGTAAGAAAAGCCGGGCAGGATGCTTTTCCCATTATTGCCGGCAGCACATTAATGCTTGTTATTGCCGCTGCTATAGAAGCGTTTTGGTCTTCTAAAGATCATTTTCCGTTCATGCTGCGCATTTCTGTTGGCGCAAGTCTCTGGATTTTGCTTCTTTTATATTTTTTGTTTGCCGGCCGAAA
>JAIRUY010000224.1 GCA_031254175.1 Treponema sp. | reverse complement strand
TCCAGTTCATCATCGTGAGGAGGAGCGGCAAGCTGCGGACTGCTTCTTGTTTTTTCGGCCATATTTAAAAAGTCATTGGCTAATATGTTTATTCAGCTGCCGCTTCCGCCTGTTTTTCTTCAGCGGAAGCTTCCTCGGCAGACTCACTTTTAACGTCTTGCCGTGTTTCATTTTTTCTGCCGCGCCGCGGAGCAGGTTTTGCGCTTTGAGTTTCTGTTTTTATTTCCTGCGCAATAATTGTTATGGAAATCTCGGCTGACTGGTTTTCATAAAGTTTTACTGCCGCTTTATATTTTCCAACGTTTTTAATGCCGCCCCCCGGGATTTCGATGCGTTTGCGTTCAATCTGAAATCCATGTTTTGCAAGCTCTTCCGCTATTGTTTGATTTGTAACCGCGCCGTAAAGTTTTCCGTTTGCTCCGGCAGGCATTGTAATTGAAAGCTCCAGTGAGTCCAGTTTTTCCTTAAGCCCTCTTGCATCAAGGCGTTTCTGTTCTTTGCGCGCTTCGATTTCCGCTCTGCGTCCTTCAATAATTTTTATCATTCTCGGCGTATAGGGCAAAGCAATTCCTCTGGGGAAAAGATAATTGCGCGCGTAACCTTTTGCCACATCTTTTACATCGCCCTCTTCGCCAAGAGTCGCAAGATCCTTGTTTAAAATAACTTTCATACCAAGCTCCTTCGCAGCGTCTGCTGCAAGATACCCCGAAAAGCCGCACGGAGTATCCGGTTAAAATCAGCCGCCCACAAGCAACTGTTTGGAAAACGCCATTGTTAAGAAGCACTGATTAACTTGACGCCGGACTAAAGTCGCAATCAGCGGTTCCTTGGCAATAGCGTTTTTTATGGCTCCGGAGTAGAAGCCGTTTCAATTCTCCGTTTTCGCATCGGCACCCAATTTTCCGCAATGCCAAGCGTCAGCAAAGCTGCAATCACAATTGTGCCAAGCGGACTGAATATTAAAAAAATAATCAGTATATTTACCCCAAGCCGGAAAGCGGATGATTTTTTTGCAAGAAAAAACAATGCAATTCCGGCGCCTTGAGTCAGAAAAAGTATAGCACAAACGACAAGTACATTCCATGCCATAATTTCAGGGATTTCCATCCTTAACTGTCTTGTAATCAGCACCATGGCAATCGCGCCTGAAAAAAACCAAATTGTATTTTCGGGCACAAAGAACGCCGACAAGGGTTTTTGCGGTTTCTGCTTTCCCAAAAGCCGCGCCGCCGTGAAAGCGGCATATTGGTTAATAAAGAACAGAAAAAATACGCTTGCGATTGCTCCGCCGCGCAAGGCAATGCTTTTTAACAATTCTACCAGAGTTTCAGGCGTTACACCTGCGGAAAAAGATGAAAGAATTTCCGCCTGTGCGAAAATAGTTGAATAATACACAGAATCCGCGCTGCTTCCAACAATAAAGAACAATATAATAACTGCCGTCGCGGCAGAAGATATAATAAAACGATAAACTGTTCTTATGATGAATTTTTTCCCGTGCCCCGGAAGCTGCCGTTGAGGGTACATGATCCAGAAAAAGCATAAAGCCAGAACAGCAAGATATAAAACGTTAAGCAGCAAGCCGCCTGCTCCGGACTGAAAAGAGCGCATAACAAACGAAAAAACAATGTTTGTTGCCGCAGCCACAAAAAAAGCAAACCAGTAAGAGTTATATACAATTGCCGCATAACCCAGCGGCGCAAGGAAAAAGAAAGCAAAAAAGCCGCTATTCATAAAAATTACGCTTAACGCCGCGCATATCAGCACAGGCAATAAAGGCGCATTCTTTACAACCCCGGAAGCATCCGTGTTTCCCTGCGAACCGTTTTCTGTTTCCTGAAACATGAACTAAAGATTTATTCAGCTACATAAGGAAGCAGCGCTATGCTTCTTGCCTGTTTTATTGCCAGAGCCAGAGCTCTTTGATGTTTTGCGCATGTACCTGTAATT
Source organism: Treponema sp. (assembly GCA_031254175.1). Taxonomy (GTDB): domain Bacteria; phylum Spirochaetota; class Spirochaetia; order Treponematales; family Breznakiellaceae; genus WQXQ01. The sequence continues at coordinate 1,352 of JAIRUY010000224.1, read as the reverse complement.
CTGCGGGGAAGAATCTTCCCTCTTTCTGTAATAAACCTGCGCAGCGTATCCGCCTCTTTATAGTCAATTTTCATTTTTTGGGCGCAGAATTTGCATACCTTTTTCTTGAAAAAAACTTTTGAGCCCTTTCCTCCGCGTCCGGAACGGTCATCTCCGTCCCTGTCATCCATATCCGGTCCCCGATCGTGACGTGAAATGGACTCGTTATCAAAATATTTATCATCAGACATAATTAACTCCTTGAATCTCTAGTTTAAAAAGGAATGTCATCGGCAAAACCATCGTCTTTTGACGAATTGTATGACGATGTTTCGCCCGGGGCATCAACCGAAGCTGAATTATTGTTATTTTGCTTTTCTCCTGTATACGGCCCTCCGCCCAAAAGCTGTAAATAATTTGTAATAATTTCTATCCTGGAGCGTTTCTGCCCGTCCTGCTCCCAGCGATCCTGACGGAGTTCTCCGTCAACACCTACCATTTTACCTTTTTTTAGATATGTATGAAGGGACTCGCCCTGCCTTCCCCAAACTACAATATCAAAAAAATTCGCTTCGTCTTCCCACTGGTCGCCGTTTTTCTTCCGGCGGTTAACCGCAATGGAAAACTTACAGACAGCCTGCCCTCCGGAAGTATATTTTAATTCCGCATCCCTTGTCAGGCGTCCAATTAATACTACATGATTTAAATCTGCCATACCGTTACCCTAGTCATCAAGCCGTACAAACAGATATTTCAGCAGATTGGCATTAAGCTTGAAAATACGATCAAGATTGACGATTTTTGCCGGATCTGATTTAACTGTAAAAAGGACATATCTTCCTTTTTTTCTCTTTTTGATTTCGTAGGTGAGATCCCGTTCACCGATTTCATCGGTTTTTTCGATCTCAACTCCATTTGCGGAAAGATCGGAAAGCAACTGCTCCCGTCCGGATTTGTGCTGGTCTTCTTCCATTGGAAAGATAGACATTATTTCATATCGGCGCATATTTCCTCCTTACGGCCATATGCCTGACTAAAAAACATGAGTTTTTCATCAGGAAAGAGGTTAAGCTTATCAAGAGTTAAGCCTGAAGAAAGAGTATTAAAAAGCTTAAAAAGAGTCAAGAAGGCGCGGCAACACAATCAAATTCCGATGTCGACAAATAGTATTGTATATGGTACTATTATAATATGGCAAGCGTGCAAAAAATCATCGAGAAAATGAAAAATCAGCCTAACGGTATTATTTTTAGTGAAGCTGAAAAAGTTTTGACATCATACGGCTATCGTTTTATCCGGCGTAAAAGTTCGCATTGCAGTTTCAGGAATGAAAGAGGAGATGTCATCACGATTGTCGATAGAAAAGACGCTAT
>JAIRUY010000222.1 GCA_031254175.1 Treponema sp. | reverse complement strand
ATTTTGAGAGGATTCATTTTCTTATGAAATTCATAACTTTTAAAAAAATTATCGTACTAACACTTAGATTTCTTGCTATTACAGGATTTTACTTTGCCGCAGACCCAGCGGAGGGTTTTTGGATGAGCATTAATGAGAGAACCGGCAATATTGGCTGGCACATCTATCAGGAAGGGGACAGGTTGCACGGCATGATTTTGTCAATTGAAGATAAAAATATTACAACAGAAAACATGAAGGACAGCTATCCGGGTTTTCCCATTGCCGGAAGTGTCATACAAATGCCCGTATACCCTCATCGCCGGATTTATTCCATCACAAATGACAGCTAAGAAAGACCCTGTTGTTGCACTAAGGATTGAATAGCATTATGATATCGGCATGACTATAAAAAGGCGGCTTTTTCTATCCAATATATTGATGATAGTATTACCCGTTTTTCTCAGCGCCATAGTCGGTCTGCTTATTTATCTTGCGGCTGTATATATATCCACGGAACGGTATCGTGAAACAGCCGAGGCGCAAAGAGGCAGATCTGAAGCCCGCTCCTTGGTACGATCATGGCCGAGAGACGTGTCTCTTTCAGAAATGCTGGAGGATATTAACGTTTTCAACGCCCGTTTTAGCGAAAATGTCAGGCTATCCCTTTACAGAGATGGTCAACCGGTTCTGCCAGCATCGTCTTTTGTCCAGGATACCGCCGATATTATGAAGACTAGTACCTTCTTTTCCATAAGAAATACAGAGGGGTATCAGGTTATCCTCACCAGGATCGAAACACGGGTTTCTGTGTTGCGGGTAGGTCATGGATCCCCTAACCTTGTCATAGCAACAAGCATCTTTATTTTTGTTTCTGTTGTTGTATTAATTGTTTTTCTAACCAATCGTTTTTTAACCAGATTTGTCTTCAATACAATCATCATGTCTATTAATGCACTTAAATACGGTGTCGGTCAAATACGAGATGGCAATTTAAAGCACCGCCTTGATACAGACCAAAAAAATGAATTCGATGATGTCTCAGCCGATTTTAACGAAATGGCTGAACGGCTGTCTGATTTTGTAAGCTCCCGCTTACAAGATGAGGCCACTCGCAAAGAACTCATTGCCGGAATCTCCCATGATCTAAGAACACCTCTGACTTCGGCCAGAGCCTATATTGAAGGAATTGAAAACGGCCTTGACTCTACACCAGAAGTCCGAACACGTTATATTCAAACAATAAAAAACAAACTCCGCGATCTGGAACAGATAACTGATACGCTCTTTCTTTTTTCAAGCCTTGAGCTCGATGAATTCCCCTGGAACATTGAAAAACATGAGCTTACAAGTGAATTAAAACAAATTGTTACCGGACTAATCGAAGAATATGAAAACAGAGGGCTTGGTATTTCTTTATTTTCTGATACCACAGAAACATGGGTAAATTTAGATTCCCGCCAGTTGCGGAATGTATTAATAAATATCATCGAAAATAGCGTAAAGTATAAAATCAAAGAATATGGAAAAATCGAAATCCATATTTCTAAGCTTAACTCAACCGCCTTTATCACAATGACAGACGATGGCCCCGGCGTTCCCGAAGAATCCCTGGCAAGACTTTTTGATATTTTTTACCGTGTAGATTCTTCCCGCAGTGAAACAGTTAAAGGAAATGGTTTAGGGCTTGCTATGGTTGCAAAACTTATACGCAGTTTTGGCGGGAAAATCCATGCAGAAAATAATCTTGCCGGGGGGCTATCTGTCATTATGCAATTTCCCATTGTCGAAGAACTTGAGGCTGCGATACCATGAAACGCATATTAATTGTAGAAGACGATGCCGATATTGCCGCCATTCAAACCGATTTTCTGCACATTGCAGGTTTCGATGTTGAAGTTGTATTAAATGGTAAAACCGGCCTTGAGCGGGCATTATCAAAAGAGTTTGACCTCATTCTGCTTGACTTGATGCTGCCGGGAATAAGCGGCATAGAAATCTGTAAAAAAATACGAGATGAAATCAATATCCCAATCATTATGGTAACAGCAAAAGCTGCAGATTCAGACAAAATTCGGGGCCTTGGGATTGGGGCAGATGATTATATCGCCAAGCCCTTTTCTCCGCCTGAACTTGTTGCCAGGGTTAAAGCTAATCTGGCACAGCACGAACGTCTGACAACGGATCACAGCCAGCGGATAAAAAAGATAAGGACAGGCAATATCACCATCGACACGGCAACCCAAAGAGTCTATGTCAACGAACAAGAAATAGAACTTAAAAATAAAGAATATGAGTTGTTGCAATTTATGGCACAAAACCCCGACATAGTTTTTGACCGTGAAACCCTTTATGAGCGTGTTTGGGGCATGGATAGCGCCGGAGATACCGCCACCGTTTCTGTTCACATAAACCGCCTTCGGGAAAAAATTGAAGCCAACCCAGCAAAGCCGCGGTATATCCAGACCGTTTGGGGAGCAGGTTACCGGTTCAGAGCCTGAAAAACCACCTGTTTTGTCAGTTTAACTTTAGTTTATATTTTCCATGCTTCCAGTTTAAATTTCTCCTCTACAATCTGAGTTAGAAGATACGGAACACCTGGTGTTTTGAGTATTACTATAAGGAGAAAATTATGGAAAACAACAATTCAACACAAACAGAACCCGTGGCAGAAGGCCAAAGCTCCACTCCGGGGAAAAAGGGCATTTTTGGCGGTCATGG
>JAIRUY010000099.1 GCA_031254175.1 Treponema sp. | reverse complement strand
TGAGGATCAACCAATTCACTTGACCTGAGAAGAATTAAATTATCACCGCTATCAACAAGTTTTATTATCGGAAATCCTGATCCTGTTGGAAAATGAATACTAATATTTCCGCCTGTTTTTGGCAGTACATCAACAACATTCCCGCCATTAAATTCAAGTTCAAAATAATTTCTATTTCTGAATGTGTTATCGGAAGGAATGTTTGAAGTATTGGTTGGATTGGTAAATGAGTCAAAAAAAGCATAATCATTTGCAAGAGCCGGGCTGATCTGACTTAATTCGGGCTTAGAACCGTTAGGAAGGTTGCTCACATATATCCTGTAAAAAATTGTATAATGGCTGCCATAATGCTCAAGAATTGCCGGCAAGTTAATATCTGCTTCTGTATTAAATCTTTCAGGAATACTGTTTTTCGGCACCTGGGGAAGATAATAATACTCTTCAATTCCGCAGGAAAAAAATCCCGCAGCAAAAAACGGGAATATTAACAATACAGCAAATCTTGTGAATTTCATTTTATCTCAATAGCAATAATCCTGCTGCGGGCAAGCTGATGCCAGACAGAAACATTTTGCCAGTCTGTTAAAACAATGCGGTAGGCTTCAATCGCAGCCGGATTATTATTCAGCTCTTCATAAAGCCTGCCAATTGAAAACTGAGCGCGCGGAGCGGCCGGAAATTCAAATTTGTGATTGATACATTCCTGAAGAAGCTCGATTGCCTTTTCCAGCTTTCCCTGTTCCTCTGCTGCTGCCGCTGCGTTAAAAAGCGATATGGGGCCAAGGTATGTTCTGGCTCCTGCTTTTGCCGCTTTCAGCCAGAAATCTTCAGCCTGCTGCCATTCTTGCCTGCCGGAGTGGATTTGAGCAATCATTGACCATGCCCTGCTTCCCGCAATTCCTCCGTGTTTTTTTGCAAATGTATTCAGGTCTGAAAGAAGCGCCTCTATATCAACCGCATAGTTTTCATCCCCAATATAATATCTTAGTTCTTCAAACCGGCCGTTTAATTCATCCGCTCCGCTGATTGCGTTCTTTTGGATTACATTCTGCAATGAAAGAAAGACAATCAACCCCGCAATCAGAATAAAAACAACGCTTATTGATAAAATAATTGTTTTTCTGTTTTTCTGGACAAAATCGTTGATTTTATCCGCAAAATCATTTTTTTCATTATCACTTTTCATTATCACTCCTCTCCTTAATGCCTCTTATGGAATCTCTATTTTCAATTCTTTTATTAATCTTGACAAATAAGTGCGCTGTATGGCAAGAGCCTTGGCAGCCTCTGTTTGGTTCCAGTTATTCTCCTCCAGTACCTGACGGATAAAACCTGTTTTAAAAATACAAATAGCTGTTTTTAAATTACGATCCGCTCCTTCCTTTTTCTCAAATCTTACGGAGTTCAGAAAAAGATCATCATATCCTATAAATTTATCCCTGCAAATTATACAGGCTCTTTCTATCACATTTGCAAGTTCCCGGACATTACCCGGCCATGAATAAGAAAGCATTGCCGAAAGAGCGTCCCGGGAGAAGCCTTCAAAATGTTTTTTCGCTTTTTGCATAAAGTTTTCAAGAAAAAAATATGCAAGCTCATGTATATCTTCGGTACGCTCACGAAGAGGCGGAATATATACCGGAAGCACATTGAGGCGATAGTACAAATCCTCGCGAAAAAGCCCTTTTTGCACCAAAGCTTCAATGTCTTTATTTGTAGCCGCGATAATGCGCACATTAACATTGACAGTAACATCAGAGCCGACTTTTTCAATTTTTTTTTCCTGAATAACCCGTAATATTTTTGCCTGTAACGCTAAAGGCAGGTCTCCTATTTCATCAAAAAAAATTGTCCCGTTATCCGCCATTTCAAAACGCCCCTGCCGGGCGGAAACCGCGCTTGTAAAAGCTCCCTTAACATGCCCGAACAGTTCGCTTTCCAGCAGTCCGTCAGGGATTGCGGCGCAATTAACCGTAATAAACGGAGCGTCTTTACGCCGGCTTTGTACATGTACCCGCTCGGCAAACAATCCCTTGCCTGCCCCGCTCTCTCCAAGAAGCAAAACAGACGAATCTGTTTTTGCAGCCCTATCAATTATGTCAAGTATTTCATGAATAACAGGGCTCTTTGTTATTATCCTGTGACGATCCTGACCGGTTTTTGATTTGCTTTTTTCCATGTAAGCCTTTTCCATGCTTTTTACCTGGAGTTTATCAGTGCCGGTCATTGACACCTCTTATGAAGTCCGTACAACTGCTCTACTGTTAAAGACCCATTTTCCTCATCAGACAGCAGTGTCAGAATCCGGCGAATTGTCACTGTTTCTCGATTTAAAAACAGCGCCAAGGGTATATGTTGAATCGGATGCTTCTTCCTTGGCCATATAACGTGACATTTCATCCCGCTGCATTTTCTTTTCGTAATCACGAATAGAAAATGCTACTTTCTGTTTATCATTCTGAATATCAAGTACAATCGCTTTTAATTTGTCGCCGACTTTATATTTTTTTAAGGCTTCATCGGGGTCTTCTTCACGGTTTTCAACAAGATTTGTCTTGTGAATCAGTCCTTCAATGCCGCCGGGAACCCTAAGGAATAAACCGAAATCAGTAACTGAAGCTATTTCCCCTTCAACAGAAGAGCCGATTTTATTATTTTCAAGGAAATCTTTCCATGGATCGTCTGTTAGCTGTTTTATTCCAAGTTTAACATTGCGGTTTTCCTTGTCAACGGATATAACCATGACTTCGATTTCCTGGCCTACAGCAAGATTGTTTTGGCCTTTTGCCTTTCTTGTCCATGAAATATCATCCACATGGAGGAAGCCGTCAATTCCGTCTTCAAGCTCAACAAACGCGCCGGCATTGGTAACTTTAACAACTTTACGTTTTATCCTTTTCCCTGCATGATATTTTTCTTCGATGCTTTCCCATGGATTGTCCTGTACCTGTTTTAATCCAAGCGATACCCTGCCCGCCTGAAGATCATAACCCAAGATCATACATTCAACTGCGTCTGCCGGTTTAAGAAGATCCTGAGGTCTCTGAATCTTCTTTACCCATGAAAACTCACTAATATGAGCAAGACCTTCAATGCCTTCTTCAAGTTCAATAAACGCGCCGAAGTCTGTAAGTTTTGTTACCTTTCCTTTTACAATATCATTGACATGGTATTTTTCTTCAAAGTGTACCCACGGATCATCAGAATAATGTTTAAGAGACAAATTGATGCGTTTTTCCTCGCGATCTATACGGATAACCTTGAGATTAATCTCCTGCCCCTTTTTTACAAAATCTTTCGGGCGTGTGACATGTCCCCAGCTCATGTCGTTGATGTGCAAAAGACCGTCAAAACCTCCAAGATCTATAAACGCGCCGAATGAGGTGAAACTTTTTACAGTGCCTGTAACATCAGAGCCGATGGGCGTTTTTTCAAAGAAATCATTGCGCCTTTTTTCAAGTTCATCTTCCATGCACTTGCGTCTGTTGACTACAATGTTAATTTTTCCGTCAGAGTAAAGCCGTTCAACATAAAAACTTAATTTTTTGCCGAGGATTTTTTCCGGATTGTCGATTTTTTGAATGTCCGCCTGGCTGACAGGAAGAAACGCGTGAACGCCGGCGCCAAGATGAACATCAAAGCCGCCCTTCACCTGTTTTTCAACTGTACCTTCTACCGGACGTTTATCCGTAAAAGCCTGCCTGAGATTTTTCCAGAACAGCTTCGCGTCCGCTTTTTGTTTTGAAACAATAACTTCGCCGTGTCTGTTCTCTTTCGCGATAAGGATAACCGATACGGCATCGCCTATATTTGGAATCTCGGAAAATTCCGTTATTGGAATTTTTCCTTCTGATTTGTATCCTACGTCAATAAATACCTGATCTGATGTAACCTGAATTACCTTTCCTTCTATCAGTTGACCCTCTTCAAGCTGTTCAAGGGTCTTCAGGTATTCCTCCTGTAATTGTGTTTGAATGTTTTCTCCGCTTTTTACCGGAGTAGTGTCCGATGCCACTTCCCTCTCTGCCATTTTTTTTCCTTAATGTATTTTTTCTATTTCTTCTATCAATTTCTCATAAACTTCAATAATGGTCAAGTCCGATGTATCTAAATATTGCACTCCGTCCGCAAGTTTTAGGTTGCCTTCAACTTTATTTTTATCAATTTGATCGCGTTCCATGATGGTTCTTTTAATTTCTTCAAGACTTAGAGTAGAAACCCCTTGTTCAAATCGCCTTTTTGCCCTGGAATCGGCGGATGCATCAAGATAAAAACGGAAATCGGCATCAGGAAAAACAACTGATGTCATGTCCCTGCCTTCTACCACAATATTCCTGTTTTTTGCTAATGAACGAATTAGATCATTGACAATGTGCCTTACAGACACAATCGCAGAAAGAGGCGCAGAATATTTGTCAATTTCGTCTGTGTGCAGACTCTCTGTGATATTTTCCCCCTTTAGGAAAACCTGATCTTTTTTTGCCGCGCCGACAGCCGCCGGAGAGTAAGAAATTTGGGCATTTTTCGCAAACTCGATTACTTTTTCACTGTCTGAAGGGTTAATACCACTCTTTAAACAGCCAAACGTAATTGCTCTGTACAGATTCCCAGAATTTATATAGGAAAATTCGTTTCCATCCGCGCTTTTTAGCTTTTCCGCCAATAATTTGGCAATTGTACTTTTCCCTGATCCGGCAGGTCCGTCAATCGCTATTACCATTTTTTCCTCGCAGTTTTTCTATCTCATTTTTCGTCAAAGAGCGGGAAGTGCCTTCCGGCAAGTCAAAAAGCAAAACAGGGCCAATTCTTACCCTGCGAAGAAGTGTCGGATGAAGGTGAAAATGGGAAAAAACCCTCCGTATTTCCCGGTTTTTGCCTTCGATAAGCACAATCCTCAAGGATTTACGGCCTGTTCTTATCGCTGATTTTGCCTTATAAAAAACATCTTCTACCGTAATTCCGTTATTAAAGGCTTCTATCGTTGAATCCGGAATCGGGCCTGACGCTTCAACAACATATTCCTTTTCGAGTTCTAATTTCGGATGTCCAAGACTGTTTGCAAAATTTCCGTCATTGGTAAAAAAAATCAAACCGCATGACAGAAAATCAAGCCGTCCTACGCTGTAAAGGCGTTCTTTTGTTTTGGGAAGCAAATCAAGCGCCAAAGGACGCCCCTGAGGGTCGCTTGAAGAACAGATATAACCCGGAGGTTTGTTAAGAACAAGATAATGATAGCAGTTTTCCAATTGAAGAGGCTTCCCGTCAAGAAGGATCGTATCGCCCTCTTCTACTTTGCTCCCCTGAGAAGTAATTATACTGCCGTTTACAGAAACCCTGCCCTGAGCGATTATGCCTTCGGCCGCCCTTCTTGAAGCAATGCCTGCGCGGGAAAGAAAAACCTGCAGCCTAATATTTTTCCCCCTCAAGCGCAAACTTTTCAATATCACTTTCACCAAGTTTAGGAAGTTCCGCTATTGAATTGAGATTAAATATTTTTAAGAATTCCCTTGTAGTGCCGTACATGACAGGGCGGCCGGGTATGTCCTTTTTTCCGGCCTCACGGACAAGTCCTTTTTCCAGAAGCAGACGGATCATATTGTCAGCGGAAACTCCGCGTATTTTTTCTATTTCCGCCCTTGTAACAGGCTGTGAATATGCGACAATGGCCAGTGTTTCCATAGCGGCGCGGGAAATTTTCCCTTCGTTCTTTTTCCCGTAACGTTCTTTCAGATTTTCCCAGTGTTCTTTTTTTACGGAAATCATTATACCGCCGCCTGTCTGTGAAAGTTCAAACCCGCAGTCTTTTGCTTCATAGCGTTTTTTAATCATCTGGACAGCGGCTTTTACATCATCTGTTGAAACCCCGCAAATACGGCTTATAGCGCTTTCATCAAGGGGATTTCCTTCCAGATACAGGACCGCTTCGACAAGGGCGGATATTTTTTCAGGATTATCTTTCACCATTAGCTCCATAAGCATCGTTTGCCCGGATTAAAACATCACCAAACAGGCGGTTTTGAAAAAGAACAATCATGCGGTATTTTGCCGCTTCAAGAACAGCAAGCAAAGCGCATACTACATCCAATGCTCCGGGGCGGATAATAAGTTCCGTAAATCTGCACTCCCGTTTTTCTTCCAGAAATTCCATAAGCAGGGCGGTTTTTTCATTTACAGTTACTTCTTCATAAAGATCGATTACTCGTTCAAGATCCACGCCTAAATTTACTTTCAGGGAGGAAAATGTTTTTAACAGATCCCAAATATCTATTTTTTCCCACATATCATCGTCTGAAAAAGGTAAATTATGCTGTAATCTGCGTCTCTCCAATACCCATTCATTTTCCTTTTCTTTTTCTTCCATCAGCTCGGAAAGCTTTTTATATTTTTGATATTCGATAAGACGTTCTACAAGATCCGCCCTTGGATCTTCAAAATCAGCGTCATCAATTTCTACAGGCAGAAGCGTCCGGCTTTTTATATAAAGCAAGGTCGCAGCCATTGAGTGAAAAGCGGTAATATCTTCCATGTCTATGGTTTGCGCCAATGTAAGATATTCGATGTACTGCTCTGTAATCTGGGCTATCGGAATATCATAAATATTTATTTCGTTTTTAC
>JAIRUY010000073.1 GCA_031254175.1 Treponema sp. | reverse complement strand
TTAAAAGCCTGCTCCAACCATACAAAGTCGCATAAACGGTTCATTTGCTCTGCGGTCACACCATCCTGTAGACTGAAATCGTACTCTTTGATGGTCTTTACTCGGGGGAAACGAGCATTTCTGACTCTCAAGGCTGCGGCTTTATCAGCTTTGTGCTGATGTTGAATCTCCAAGAAAGCAAGCACTGTTTCTATCGGAGACATACCCTCTGCTAATTTATTGTAAAGCTCTTTTGCCGGTAATGCATCCAGTCGCAGCCCCGCACACAGGTGGTCAAGCTTATCAAGAAGTATGTTCATTATATCACCCCATTCCCGGCGGCGACCTCTGCGTACACAGATAGCGGTCGCGACTGGACGGGGATATGGTATCGCTCCCCTTCGACTGGCAGACGGTTTGGCAGGTCTTGTGCCGGTGCCCGGCTGCTCAGCATCTCTGCCGCGCCACGAAGGTCGTTGGCGCTGTTCAGTTCCAAATCCTGGCAATACGACATAGCCGCCAAAACAGTTTCCCTGCCGTATGTCTTACAGGCGCTTACGACAATATCAAACTGTTCCTTCACATAACGTGGCTTTTCCTCGCATATTGTCTCCAGATAATCCCGGAACTCCTCGCCCAGCAAGGATATGGCATCCTCACGTAACGTAATGATCTTCTCGCCTTTGTTTCGACGGTGGCTATCAAGAATGATCAATCTTCCTTTGTCCTGACATATATCGTGCGTTGCGATAATGATATCGCCGATTTTGTCCATTATATGCAGCTTGGAATCTTCAACAGAGAGGAGAACCTCTTTAGTCTGGCTGTATGTGCCATAAGGCACCGAATAACGGTTTGACCTATACCAAACCGTATTGTCAGGGCGAACATTCCGGCCCATTTCTTCAGCAATTTCGGCCGGCGCGATTCCATACAGCGGCAATAGATGTTCCTGCTCTTCCGCAAACATGTCAACAGGCTTCCTTTTGGTCGTGCCATGCTGCCTCTTGTTCCCTGTACGCTCCAACCATTCTTCAAACGATTGATTCCATATATCAAGCCCCATGTAGAGTCGGTTTTCCATGAAGTTCCCTTTGACAAATTTGACGCTCGCTTCAATTAATCCTTTTGTTTGTGGATCCGATTTCCGGCATACCCGCACATCAAGTTTTGACACTGCCAAAAACGCCGCGAACGCCTGTGTGTGGATTATGTCGCCGCCGTTCTCATTCACTACGATAATGCTGTCTTGATCGTATACCAACTGACGTGGTGTCCCGCCAAAATAATCAAAGCATCCATAAAGAGCCTCGACTAAATCACTGCTCATAAACGGACTGTTCTTAAACACTCCCCACTTATACCGGGAATGAGACAGCGTGAACACAACAAAGTAGAGCTTGATGGGGTGTGATCATATAAATTGGGTTGACAATAAAGAACAGCGACTACTTGGAAGGTAAAAAGCATTGACGATTTACACTCCATGCGATTAATATGTACAAAGATACAAAGCATCAAGGAGGAGTGAAAATGAGTCGCAAGAAAGAAATGCAGGGTTTGCTTGAAGCCATAAGGGCGCTGAAAGAGAAATATCCTGAGGAAGATGTATTCGGAAAAATCAACAGAGAATTTGGGATTCAGCCAATATTGGCGAGTGGATCAAGCAGAATAGCGATATTTAAGGATCAGGTCATCGCGTCTTTTGGCACCGAACATGAGATGAGTTTTAATGAGATAGAGGATGGTTTTGTTCAGGCAATGAGGGTGGATGGACAAGCAGCAATAAAAGAAGTGCTGGAAGAAATGCCGGTAAGCGCGCCGACTTGCGCCGATGGCGCTAAGATGAACAGCAAGGGAAGGGTAAAAAAAACTTCATGAGCCGACTTGGATTGATTGAGGGAGTAAGCCGAAGCTATTTCTGGGATGATGTTTATCCGCAGAGCCTCATACCGTTGGACGCCAAGATCGGACTGGTACAAATAGACTGCAAATTCTCTCGATATACGCCTGGGTTCGGCGCAATGGCAGCCCATCTGTATGCGATGATGACTGAAGATGAAGTAATAATAACGCTAAAGCAGCTATGTGGTATTGATATTGAGAAGGCTTCATTAGCGCGACTGGTACAGACAGTCGGGCAACCATACCTTCCGACGCATATTAAAACTGGAGCCCCAAAATACTCCGCGTGTGAAACAGAGCGGCCACTCGGAATTGTAGGGCAACGGATCAAGGACATTTCCGAGCACCCTGATCGGGATAGAATCATTCAAGATGCTGTTGACGGCAAAATTGAAGGGGCCAGCTCTTCTAATCCGGCCAAATTAACGATTGTCTACTGTTCATCCGATGGAACTGGCGTACCGGGCCTGAAACGGGAGTTATCCGAAAAAGGAAAGAACGGTGGCCATGCCCAAACGTTTGAGGCTAAGGTTGGCGTCGTATTTAAGCAGGAGTTTGATAGCAATGGCCTTCCAGTCTTAAATAAGGATGGAGATATTCATCGCATCCCCGAAACGACGCAATATACTGCAACTGTCGAGAAAGTCGATCCATTCTCAAGGCAAATGGCTGATTTCCTTGCAACGAATATGATTGCCAGTGCGCCTCAAGCCGTATTCCTTTCCGACGGTGCGAATTGGCTCTCCAATCTGCCGGAGCGGATTTTTCCAGCTCATGTCCCGGTGATTATGATTATTGATAAATTCCACGCTATAGAGCACTTGAACGATCTTGTTGACAAGCTGTTTTTCAGCAAAGCAGCACTTAGGGAGAAATTTCGGGCGGAAGCGCGGCTGCTGTTAGATCTTGGCAAGATACAAGATATGGCCACTTTGATCAGGAAAAAAGCTTCATCCATGAATCTCGTAAAAAAGGTAAAGATTGATAAGGACTTGGAATACTTTATAAAAAATGAGGAAAAGATGCGCTATGGATTATTCCAGACTGCCGGATTGTTTGTTGGTTCTGGAGTTGTCGAAGCTGCCTGTAAAACAGTTGTTGGTAAACGTCTGAAAAATGCTGGTATGCATTGGTCAAAGAAAGGGGCTGCCATTGCTATTGCTTTGAGATGTGCGATCATGTCTGGGCGTTTTGACTATTGTCATAGTGAGTTCAATTTGGCTGCCGCCTGATGGGTGTCAACCCAATTTTTATGATCACACCCAGCTTGATGTATCGGCTGCTGTAGGCGTCGCGGACGCTCTTCTCGCCGAAGTCTAGTTGTAATTGATATCCTTTCGGAAGTTCTTCTACGGCCTCATATTCGCGCTGTGGCTCGCTCTGCCGTGTTATGCCATGTCGATCACGCATACTTGCCACAAATCGACGTACAGTCCTTTCTGCCGCGTCTAGCTGATACTTCTCTTCCAGCCAGTCCCGAACCTGTGCCGCTGTCATGCACGGATACGCTTCCAGCCACTTGAGTACCACTGTTTCGTACGACATCAGCGCTGTCATCCTGTTGACCGCCCTGTATGTTTCCGCGTACCTCTCAGGTTCCATATCCCAGTATTTCTTGATTGTGTTCCGGCTTACCCGGATTATGCGCGATACTTGCCGGATGCTAAACCCCTGCTCCTTCATCGCTTGTATTTTGCTGTACATTTGCCACCCCTTCATTCTTTCCGCCTCCATTGCTATTCTTGTTTGCAATGATACAGGCTTTTTATGCTTTTTTACAGGTGGCTCAATTTGTGGCCATTTTTGGTATAGCCCTCATGGCCGAAATTGGTTCAATTCATTATACCGCTCACATTCT
>JAIRUY010000034.1 GCA_031254175.1 Treponema sp. | reverse complement strand
AGTTTTTTGGCTACGCTGCCTGCGGCAACACGGCAAAGTGTTTCCCTGCCGGAACTTCTGCCGCCGCCCCGGTGGTCACGAAAACCGTACTTGGCTTCCCATGAAAAATCGGCGTGGCCGGTTCTGTATAAATCCTTCATCTCATCGTAATCTGCGCTGTTTTGATTTGAATTGCGGACAAGAATTGCAATTGGGCTTCCCAGGGTTTTACCTTCAAATACGCCGGAAAGAATTTCAGGAATATCTTTTTCTTCTCTTGAACCGTAATCAAAATCACCTGAAAAGGAATTTGTTTTTCCGCCGCGCCGGCGTAATAATTCTTTTTCAATATCCTCAGGGAATAATTCCAGTCCTGCAGGGCAGCCGTCTATTACACAGCCCATTGCCGCGCCGTGTGATTCGCCGAATGTTGTTACTTTAAATAAATCTCCGAATGTATTGCCGGGCATTTTTACAAATATCTTTTTTCCGTTTCTTCTCTCACCTGAGCGTACAATTCAATGTGCCCCTTGGCTGTGCTGTTGGCAACTTTCTGCATGAGAATTTCTTCGACCTGAAAAAGACCAGCCGCGCTTGACATTTTTATATCAATGCGGATGGGTTTGTCAGTGCCTGCGATGATATCAACTTTCTCTATTGAGTCGGCTGAATACTGATGAATATTTCCAATCCTCGGCGTATTGATCAAAGAAATGGGAATTCTAGCGCGGCCTTTGGTCATGTCGCAGCCGTCTGCAACCTGTACAATGCCCGCTTCCAGAGAAGAAATGTGTATTGTACCCATGTGTCCTGCAATTCCTTCCAGCGCTGCGGAGCGGATCATTGTTATTTTATGCCAGTCGTCTTCATATACTGCGGACAATACTCTGTCAATTATCGGCAAAGCCAGAATTGTACTGTGCAATTCATGATTCTGACGGCCCATACACATACCAAGATCATGAAGAAGAGAACCGAGTATCACCGCCATGAGGCTGTCCTCAAAATCTCCGCATTCTTCTTTTTCAAAGCTGGTTTTAATTTCGGCTTTTTTTAACAGATCCATCATCAACACACCGTTATAAGTTACTGTCCTCATGTGAACAGGCCCGTGGTCATTGTACCCCAGCCTGACAATGGAAACCGTATTTGCATATTCCTGCGCCGCCTGAAGTTCTTCATCGGCAAGCAGCATCTTTAAACCTTCCATTGCTTTTCCGGAAAGTTTAAAATCATCGATCATATCAATGAGCCTGATATCAATGCTTAATTCTCTTGGTGATTTCATTTTTGCTCCTTATCTGAGATATATATAATCTGTTTCTGCGCCTTTCATATTGTCAAAATACACATTGGTTTGATCCCATCTGTTGTTCAGCGCCCAAAAACGGCGGGGGCGCATTAAATAAATCAAAGGAGTTTCTTCAAGAATGATGGATTGAAACTCATCCCAAATCTCCTTCGCCCTTATGGGATCGAGCGTGAACTTTCCTTCATTGTAAAGATGATCAATTCTTGCTTCCCATTCTGTGGCCGGCGTTTCCTGATTGGGATACCACATATGAAGATTGCCCGATGACGGCCACGTATTGCTTCCCTGACTTGGGAAAATGCCTGAACCTGAAAGTCCGATTATGGTTGAGTCCCAGTCAAAAGTACTGAATAACATTTCTACCTGTTTTTGAAAATCAACAACGCGGATATTTACCTTGATGCCGGCTTTAGAAAGTTCATCCATAATGATTGAAGCAATATCCTGCATCATTGTGCTGTTAGATGCAATAGTAAGATTGAATTCAACGCGCTGGTTTTTTTCATCACGCATATTTCCAAAAATATCCTTTTTAAATCCTATTGAGGCAAGGAGTTCCAGAGCGCGCTGCCGGTCATAAAGATATTGAAACGTGATTGAAGGATTATAATACGGATTGGGTTCCGGAAAAACTGTCAGCTTCGGTTCGGCAAGTCCGCGGTAAACTTGAACGTTTATCCTGTCGCGGTTTAAGAGACAGCTCATTGCCTGCCGGAACTCCTTTTTTGTAAACCATTCGTACTGCGGCGTGTTAGAGTTTACCGGGTTTTGGTTGAATGTCCAAAACGATGCTGCCAGAGCGCCTTCTGAATTAAAGACTGTGAAGCTTCCGTCATTTCTGTTTACCAAACCGTCAAGGTCTTCCGGTCTGGGCAAATAGGAATCAAGTTCTCCCTGCCGGAATAAAAGCAACTGAGTATTTTCTTCCGGAATTATGCGGACTATCAGTTCCTCAACATAAGGAAGGGAAACGCCGTTTACGTCTTTCTTCCAGTAATCCGGATTCCGTTTGTATACAAGCCGCTGTCCTGAATTGTATTCAAACAAAAACCACTTTCCCATCGAAGGAATCGTCCTTGGATCTACATCAATGCTCCACAGGTTTCTTACGCCTTCAACACCGCCCTGTCTTTTTGCAGGTTCAAAAATATGTTTGGGGCCGAAGTCCATATTTGTTGCCAGATATGGTTCGGCTACAATCCGCGGAAAATGAAAGTAAAAACGGCGGTCATCGATTTTGTGTATGGTAATGCGGGCATCGTTTCCGTCCGGCATGGTTAAAAATTGCCCGTAATATCCTGAACTTTGGAAATCAAAGTCACCTTCAATTTCATCATACCAAAAAATAACATCGTCACTTGTAACTTTTACCCTGCGGCCGGAATTGTAATAACTCCAGAAAAGATCGTCACGAAGTGTATAAACAACCTGCATTGTGCCTTTTGCTTCGTCAATTATAATCTGCGGTTCTACGATGCGCCCCTTCCATTGCCGGGCTACTACATCGTAATCCATAAGATAGTCCTGCATTCTGGCAACTACATCACGTGTTGGACGGTCATGTTCGGCAATGAGAGGATTAAAACTTTTTGGATCGGCAGCCATTGCTCCA
>JAIRUY010000021.1 GCA_031254175.1 Treponema sp. | reverse complement strand
ACAAAGTTTGCGAAATATGGAATCCCATATTTGCCTGCCATATCCCATAATAACTTATTATTCGGGGTATTGTTTTTGTCAAGCGAAAAACCAGCCAGCATCCTAAATGAAAAACCAGCCACAAAATCGTTGTAAAAATCTGCTTTCCGGATGAGTTTCTCGGTGAATAATCCAGAGCACACAGGTGTGATGAAGTCAAGGATTTACCGTGCTTGCACGGCGGCGTAGCCGTCCTTGACTTCATTGCGCCTGTGTGCTACGCTAATGACACCGAGAAGCCACAAGGAAGCAGATTTTAATCCTGCTTGTCGGATAGATTAAGAGGGTTCATTCTATTTTCAATCCAAGCAATCGTTTCTTCAAGGCGTCCCCCTTTCTCGCGGGAAATATCCAGTATATGACCTTTGTGAGCAAGTCTGTCAGCGGCCGCTGCGGTAAGCGTGGGGTCGTGGAAAACCTCTTCCCAGCGGTCGAATGTCAGATTGGTAGTCACAATGATAGAACCCTTGTCGTTTCGTGAAGAAATCAGTCCAAACAATAGTTCGGCACCTGCTTTGTCGAAAGAAATATACCCCAATTCATCAAGGATAACAAGAGAATATCTATCAAATCTGCGCCTGAATTGTGTAATCTGATTTTTGCTCATGATTTCTTTAAGTTCGGTTACTAAATTGCTTACATTGGCGTAAAACACAGATTTTCCGACCATGCAGGCGGCAATTCCAAGGGCGATGGCATAATGGGTTTTGCCTGCTCCTGACGTGCCGATAAGTATTATGTTTTCGTTTTTGCCGATAAAATTAAGGGTTTCAAGTTCATCAAACTCAGGGTAAAACTCGGCTGGGTACTTTTCTCTTTTGAAATCCACCAAAAATTTCTTGAACGGAAATTTCGCTTCCCTGATACGGCGGTCATTTCCGTTTTTGACGCGGTTTTCATATTCTTTGGTAAGTAAGCGATGCAAGACCTCATCATGGGTTAGAGCGGTTTCCTTTGTTATCTTTGAGTAATTTTGACGGATATATGACAGCTTTAATTCTCTGGCTAATTCCGGGATATTCATTGTCCTAAACCTCCTTTCACAAGGAGTGAATAATTAGCCATAGAGCTTCTGGCATTCATGTCTACGGCACTTATGGATTTGACCACCCTAATTGCGTTAAACTCTGCTTTTACAGCAATTTTTTCTTTGAATACGCCAATGATTTCTTCAATAGGAAGGTCTTTTAATTCCATTAAGATTTCGATGAAATCCTTAGGCTTCTGCGCGTAATATGTATCGTAAATTGCCTTTAATTTAGGGATTGACTTTAACGCAATGCTGTTGGATAAAGCCCCCGGTTTGCGTAAAAATGTATTAAGATAATGCATTATCTCTACCACCGGCACAACCTTATCAGAAGACCGCCTGTGTCTGCAAACCTCTTCATTCTGCCAAAAAACACGGATTTCGTCATGGTATTTTTTTACGAATACGCTCTTGCCGACTAATTCTTCGGGCACGCTGTATTTTACGCAATCAACGCTTATCAGCGACGTTTTGTCTACTGTTGCGGTTATGGGATGCGCTAATTCCAACGGCGGCATATACGGCAGTAAAAACGCCTTTTCTTCTTCTATAAACGAATTTTCGTTAAGCTGCCTAAGCCTGGCGTCCGCATATACTTGTGCGTCGTCAAGGGTGTTAAACCTGTAGTTTACCGCAAAAAGCTCAACACGTAATATATCTACTGCTTTCTCTACCGTGCCTTTTTCATTGCCCGAGAAACAGTTCGTGACGTTGATCTTAAAGCCATAATACATCGACATTTTGATTAAATCACCGTTAAGCTCTTTCTCGTTTCTCCCAATGAATTTCGTTACAACGTTTTTCATGTTATCGTATACCACTTCCTTGCAACAGCCCCCGATAAACTCAAAGAATTTTACATGGCTGTCCATAAATACCGGTTTCTTTTGATTCGTGTAGAGCTTTACCCACCGATATTTCCCTCCCGCTGACGCGAATATTGCCATATGACATGTTTGAACCTTGCCGCCAAGCACTAGCCGTACTTCGCCGAAATCGTACTCTAAACGGTCTCCTAGTTCGTATTGCTGACGGATATACACTTGTTTTTTCTTCGCCCTCAGGCGCGACAGTGCGTTGTTTATTGTACATCGGCCTATCCCGTAGCCCTCCGTCTGCATTACCTCGAATATTTGCTTGTTTGTCATCTTTTGCTTATGTCCTGCTCCTAGTATACTATCCTTACGCTTTTCCGACTCAAGCAGTTCTTTTAGCCGTTCTTCCATTTTGTCCGTGTATTTATACGCTTTTCGCTTACTTGAGTCATACTTTGGTTCTTTTGTTAATTCTTCCTGTATCCGCTTTGTGTCTACGTCCTCTCCTTTTTTTGTTAGTTCATGGCGTTTTTGTTTGTAATCCTCCCAATACCTTGATACTGTTTCGCGATTTAACCCTGTTCGCCGCGACACCTCTCTGTTCGAATGTCCTTCGTTTTTCAACCTTATTATTTCTGCTTTCTTTTCCAAACCAACCATCCCTTTCATTCCCTTCCATTTTTTTTGCCTTTTATGGCTTAACTGACACTTTATCATTTCTATCAGTTTTCGGAAGGCTTTTCTTCTTTTTGGCTGGTTTTTCATTTAGATTTTTTTGATTCTTTGGCTGGTTTTTAGATTAGCATAAACAATTTGTGAGGTTGGCTACTATTATCTGCCGACCGCCG
>JAIRUY010000203.1 GCA_031254175.1 Treponema sp. | reverse complement strand
CGCAATCTGGGGAATTGGCGCGAAGAAATCGGATGCTTCTTCGATAGTCATATCCAGAACTTCGGCGATGTTTTTTCCTTTGTAGCGGATTTCAAGGGTTTCCCTGTTGAACCGTTTGCCGTGGCACACATCGCACGTAATGTATACATCGGGCAAAAAATTCATTTCAATTTTGATGGTTCCGTCCCCTTCGCAGTTTTCACACCTGCCTCCCTTTACATTAAAAGAGAAACGTCCCGGTTTGTAGCCCTTCATTTTTGATTCGCTCAGATTCGAAAATAAATCCCTGATGGCTGTAAAGCCCTCTACATAAGTGATCGGGTTTGAGCGCGGCGTTCTGCCGATGGGGCTTTGATCAATATCGATTACTTTGTCGATATGTTCGGCGCCTTCCAATTTTTTATAAGCGCCTTCCGCATGATTTGAACCGTAAATTCTGTTTGCCAGCGCCGGATAAAGAACATCTGAGAGTAGAGTAGATTTTCCAGAACCGGAAACTCCTGTAATGCAGGTAAAAATCCCAAGCGGAATTTCTACATTGATGTTTTTAAGATTATGCTCGCTTGCTCCCTTTAATTTTAAAAATGCGCCGTTTCCGCTCCGGCGCCGGTCTGGAATTGTCATGCTGATCGCGCCTGACAAATAAAGACCTGTCAGGCTCTTTTTTTCTTTCATAACATCTTCCGGGCTGCCCTGCGCGACAACGCGGCCGCCGTGAATGCCCGCTCCCGGCCCCAGGTCTACAATGTGATCTGCAATGCGCAAAGTTTGTTCATCATGTTCTACTACAATCAGCGTGTTGCCAAGATCGCGCAGGTAAAGGAGAGTGTCAATCAGCCGCTGGTTGTCTCTCTGGTGAAGCCCTATGGACGGCTCATCAAGAATGTAAAGAACTCCGACAAGGCTTGAGCCGATTTGGGTCGCGAGCCTGATCCGCTGGGCTTCACCTCCGGAAAGCGTTGAAGCTTTGCGCTCAAGGCTCAGGTAATCAAGACCGACATTTTTCATAAAGCCAAGACGCGCGTTAATTTCCTTTAAAATCTGGCTGGCTATCTTTTTTTCGTTACTGGAAAACCTGACCGTTTCAAAGAATTTAAGGGAATCCGTTACGGAAAGATGCGAAAGTTCCCAGATATTTTTCCCCGCGACAGTTACACCTAACACTTCCGGCTTGAGCCGTTTGCCGCCGCAGTCTTCGCAGGGTTTGTGGCTCATAAATTTTTCAAGCCAGTCCTTTACGCCCTGCGACTGGGTTTCCATATAACGCCGTTTCAGCTCTTCCAAAATCCCGGAGTGTTTTGTCTGGTACTCAAAATGGCCTGTGCCTTCTTTATTCACATAACGCACTTTTATGGCGTCATCGCCGCCGTAAAGAATTGCGTTTGTTATTTTTTTCGGCAGTTTGTTAAAAGGAGTGTCAAGGCTGAATTTATAATGTTTTGCAAGGCCTGAAAAACGGCTGCGGTTCCATGCGCTGTCGGGCTTGTAGGGGATTGCGCCGCCTTCGTTAAAGGAAAGGGAGCGGTCGGGGATTACAAGGTCAGGATCAAATTCCAGTTTTGCCCCTATGCCCGAACAGCCGCCGCATGCCCCAAACGGATTGTTAAACGAAAAAAGCCTCGGCTGCAGTTCGGGGATGGAAACGCCGCAGTCCGGGCAGGAATTTTTCTGCGAAAAATAATGTTCGTCCGTTTTATTGGCGTCAGTTACAAGTACAAGCATAAGTCCGTCTGATGTCTGCAGGGCGGTTTCAACGGATTCCGAGAGCCGTGAACGTATATCCTTTCCGGCGACAAGGCGGTCAACGATCACTTCTATTGTGTGTTTTTTTTGTTTGTCGAGTTTAATGTCTTCGTCAAGATTAACGGGGACACCGTCTATTCTTGCGCGGGCAAAACCCGCCTTGCGGGCATCTTCAATTATCTTTTGATGTTCTCCCTTTTTTCCGCGGATTACGGGGGAAAGAAGCTGAATCTTCGCCCCTTCCCTGAACTGCATAATCGTTTCGATAATTGAATCTACCGGCTGTTCACGTATTTCCTTGCCGCAGACAGGGCAGTGAGGGATGCCGATTCTGGCGAACAGCAGGCGGTAATAGTCGTATATTTCAGTAACAGTCCCAACGGTTGAGCGCGGGTTGCGGTGTGTTGTTTTTTGTTCGATGGAAATTGCCGGAGAGAGACCTTCGATATAGTCCAAATCAGGCTTGTCCATGCGCCCCAGAAACTGGCGCGCATAAGCGGAAAGGCTTTCGACATAACGCCTTTGCCCTTCTGCAAAAATTGTATCAAAAGCAAGCGAACTTTTACCTGAGCCGGACAGGCCTGATATGACAATGAGTTTATCGCGGGGCAGCTCCAAGTCTATGTTTTTAAGGTTGTGTTCACGCGCTCCCTTGATGATTAATTTATCCATAGGTTTTAGTTAGAATAGCGGTTTTTTGACACACCGTAAAGCGCAATGTGGACACTATAGTAAAAAAATTAAGCGGTTTTTGCTCTAAGGGAGCCCAAAAATACAACCGAAAATATAATGAAGGTGGTAATATGATTTTTATTGGCGTTTTGGTTGGTTTAATTATCATGACAGCCATGATTTATCTGGCGGTTGATAAAAAGTCAAATTTTGCTACCCGTGTAGCCAGCCTTATTGCCATAGGCGTTATGGTTTTAACGACAATTATTTGCCTGATTATAATATCTTCCGGCGGTCAGGCTCCTGTAGATGAATCTCTTCTGATAGTCGGCGCTCCTGCGGAGAAAACCAGTGACCAAAACGGAAATAATACCCTGATTGTTCTTCTTGTAGCTTTTGTTTTTATAGCTTTATTGGCATTGCTTGTATTTATTTCCCTGAGAGAGCACAAAAAGCATCTGCCCAAAAAACAGGAAAATAAATTCAAACTTTCCGATAAATTTAATTTATGATATAAATCCCGCTTGCACAGGCACTGCGGCACAGTTTTTGCTCTCCCCGTCTGTATTTTTTGCCGTTATTGTGGTATATTTTATTATAACATGAAGAAATTCCGGCTGTTTACCGAATTATTCATATTTTTTTCGGCGGGGGAGTGGGGCAGTGGTAAATAAAGAAATAAGTGCCATAAAGGACACGAATTTAGAAGAAATTACCCAAATTATTGCCAAAACCGTGCCTGTGGAATCAATTTACCTTTTTGGCTCCTATGCCGCCGGAACACCGAACAAAGATTCCGATTTGGATTTGTATGTGGTTTTTAAGGATGAAATGCCGATGCGGGTGTTGGATGCGCTTACGGAAATTCACCGTGCAATTTCGCCTGCTCATAAAATGTCCATGGATATATTGGGCGCAAAACAAAAGCGTTTTGACTATTGCAAAATATACGCAACGCTTGAAAGAAAAATAGCCAGAGAAGGTGTAAAGCTTTATGGGTAATGATTTGCTGCAAGAATGGTTAGACAAAGCAAATAACGATTTAAGATCGGCAGAATATCTTTCTACAATGCATCATCCAACGCCTGATGAAATAATCTGTTTTCTTTGCCAACAGGCGGCTGAGAAATATCTAAAAGCATTTATTTTTTTACAAGACATTGAACCAGAAAAAACTCACGATTTAAAAACACTTTTAGAAATATGCAAAAAATATAATACAGATTTTTCAACATTATTACTCAATGTTGATATTTTGAACAAGTATTCCGTAGTGTCACGATATCCAAACGAACTCGAGATAACCGGCGAAGACATGAAAATCGCCATTGCTAACGCTAAAGTG
>JAIRUY010000192.1 GCA_031254175.1 Treponema sp. | reverse complement strand
CTTCGATTGTGTCAACTTTTAATAATTTCATTGTTTTTCCGTTTGCAGAAACTCATTTTTCAAAAAGCGGCTGACAGAAGGGTTTAAGGGTTTGTCTTTAGAAAGGCTTAACAAATCTTCTGTGGAGCCTTCTGCTTCAATGCGTCCGTTTGACATAAAGAACACATAATTACACAGCCTTCTTATTTGGGCAAGCTGATGGCTGATAATAATCCAGATGACAGGTTCTTCTTCCTGCCGCTTTAGAATCATGTTCTCAAACATATCAAGACTGTCAAGGTCAAGATCAGAAAGAGACTCATCGAGAATGACAAGTTTCGGCCTGAAAATCATTGCGCGCAACAACGCCAGCTTTTGTTTTTCTCCTCCTGAAAGTCCTCTTGCCCTCATGTTTTTGCGTTCAAGAAAACCTATCTTCTCCAAATATTCATCGCATAACGATTTGTCGAATTTCCGGCGAAGACGCAGAGGATAGGCAAGGTTATTGTAAACAGTGTCATCCATGATGTATGGTCTTTGGGTGATCATGGTAATATTCATTTGGTCAATGTCAGTGTCAATTTTTCCGCTGTCGCTCTCCATTATTCCGCTTATAATCTTTGTTAAGGTGGATTTGCCGCAGCCGTTATGCCCGATAAGTCCGTAAATGCCGGGGGAGCGGATTTGCAGATCATCTATTGAAAGGGAAAATGACCCGATTGTTTTTTTAAGTGAAGTAATATGCAGCATCAGATGTTTTCTTCTCCTTTAAAATCCTTATGCAGCATATCTGACAGCGACTGGAGTAAAAAGGCAAGAAGGAGAAGAATAATTCCCAATGTTATTGCCTGATCATAGTTGCCCATGTTGCGTAAAAGTGAAATCGTGGTAGTCATTGTCCTTGTTTTATTGTGAATATTGCCGCCGACAATCATTACTGAGCCAACCTCGCTGATAGCCCTTCCAAATCCGGCAATCACCGCAAAATAAATCTCATTTCTCATTTCCCTTAACATGAGTATTTTACTCTGAAATGAATTTGCTCCCATTGTTTTTGCAAATGCCCGTATAAGAGGCGCAAGGCGGGAAGCGTTTGTGTAGACCATGCCGCAGGTAATCGGTGTGATTAACAATACTTGGGCAAAAACCATTCCCGGAACTGTAAAAATCCACCCGAGGAAACCAAGCGGGCCTCTGCGCATGAGAAGCAGGTATGCGACAAGGCCTACAACCACAGGCGGGGTTCCCATCAATGTACGGCAAATGCGCACCACAGCGGGTTTGCCGGGAAACTTTGCCTTTTCAAGCAGAAACCCCAGAATGATACCAAGAGCTGAACTTATGGCGGTAGAGGCAACAGCCATCCGTAAAGTAACGCCTATAATTCCCAGAGTATCAGATGTGATTGCTATCGGCATATTCACCGGCTTGCGTTAGGTGTAAATAAAGGCTCTGCGAATTGTTCAATTCCGTAACTGCCGATTAACCTTTGGGAGGATGGACTTAAAATCCAGTCCACAAAATCTTTCGCTCCTTCGGCATTGATTTTGCCCGTTTTTGCCGGGTTAACGGCAATTACGCCGTAATAATTAAGAAGCTCCTCTGACTTTTCACATACTATTACAAGATTACTGAACCTGTTTTTTTGATTTAACCATGTTGCCCGGTCAGAAAGAGTAAAGCCCTGCATTTCATCCGTCATCTGAAGAGTAGCGCCCATGCCTTGTCCTACGGAAGAATATCTGGACAGGTCCCTGGGATTTACGTTTACGGCTCTCCAAAGAGCAAGTTCCATTGTATGTGTTCCTGAGTTATCGCCTCTGGAAACAAAAGGAAGATTCATGCCCGCTATGTTTCTGAAAGTTTGGGTAATGTTATTGTTATGCGCAATTGGCGAACGCGGCCCTACAACGATAAAGTCGTTGTACATTACATCATAACGCGCCTGTCCGTGACCGTCTGCGACAAATTGAATTTCCTGTTCTTTTGCATGAACCAGAAGCACATCTGCCTGCCCGTCCCGCCCCATTTGAAGAGCCGCTCCTGTTCCCACAGAAATAACATCAACAGTCCAGCCTGTTTCTTTTGTGAAGACCGGAAGGATGTAATCAAGCAGGCCTGAGTCCTGTGTGCTTGTAGTGGTTGCAAGAATAATATTTCCCTTTATGGGAACCGTTGTTTCCGCTTTTGCTCTGGCGAAAAGCTGGCAAGGCAGGAACAGAAAGGACGCGGCTATTACCGCGTAAAAGAAACGGTAGTTTTTCATACTATACCCCTTTTCAATATATGGAAGGCACAAGTGTTTCCGCTTATACCCTGTCGTTTCGAAAGGCATAGTAAGAAAATTTTGGTTTTCTGACCTTAGCCCGGCGAAATCGGAGTTATACTATTATAAAATAACGACAGGTTTAATCAAGTCTGCTGGTTTATCCTTCATCAATTAAGTTCCGCATTCGTTTTCTTTGCCTGTAAGAATGTCAAGGCCGTGTTTTATTTCTTCGATAATGGACTGGAGGTTTTCTTTTGCAGCTTTTGGGCTGCCCGGAAGGTTTACGATCAGTGTCTTTCCCCGGATGGCTGCGGCGCTGCGGCTTAACATGGCTCTTTTTGTAATACTCATGCTGTGCAGGCGCATTGCTTCCGGTATACCGGGCACAAGACGTTCGGCTATTGCAATGGTTGCTTCCGGCGTCCGATCTCTTTGAGAAAATCCGGTTCCCCCGGTTGTCAGAATAATATCAGCGAGATTTTCATCACAAATTTTTTTCATTTCGTTTTCAAGAAGGGTCTGTTCATCAGGAAGTACTAAATAATTTTTTTCCTGAAACCCTGAAGTTTTGAGGATTTCACTTATAACTTTGCCGCTTGCGTCTTCTCTTTCTCTGCGGTAAACGCTGTCGCTGACCGTAATGATCGCGGCTCTGTACCCCCGACAGTTTTCAGGGCATAATTCATTGGAAGGCATATATTTCATCTCCGTTTTTTATTATGCCGCCATGCAGCACTCTGGCGAATACTCCTTCTGTCGGCATTATACAGTCTCCCATGCGTTCATAAATCGCGCAACGGTTGTGACATTCTTTTCCTTTTTGGGTTATTTCAAGCAGCGCCTGGCCGCAGCGTAATTTTGTTCCAATTGAAAGGCCCGCCAAATCAATCCCGTCTACAATTATGTTTTCTCCAAAAGCGCCGTATTCAATTTTCATCTCATCAGTGCGGAACGCGTTAATTTTTTGGAGCGAAAGCAAAGAAACCTGACGAGACAGGCCGCCTGCATGGGCATCACCTTTTATGCCATGTTCAACGACAAGTTCAGCTTTGCCAACATCTGTTTTTGCAGTTCCTTTTTCGATACTGGTGCATATTGCGGTTATAATACCCATGTCAGCCTCCAATCCGAAACATTTCTATTTTTTTTGAGTAGTCATTAAAGTTAAAATTGTGCCCTGCCGGTTTATCCGCCGCAAGTTTGCGGATAACGTCCGCAATATTTTCATCGGAAGCGTTATTTCGCAGTAAACCGCGAAGGTCGGCGCTTATGCTGCCGGAAAGGCAGGGCTTTAAAGCGCCCGATGCCGAAAGCCGCAGACGGTTGCATTTTTCACAGAATCTCCTGCTTACAGCGCTGATGATTCCGATGTTACCTGAAAATCCGTCCAGAGTGTAATAGGACGCAGGTCCGCTTCCGTAATTAAAAGGTAACGGCTCAAGGCAGCCGAATTTTTTTTCTATGAGGGTAAAAACTTCAGTCTCCGCAATGCCCTTCATCGAAGAAGCCGCTCCCAGAGGCATAAGCTCAATAAACCGCACGGTTATTTTTCTGTTTTTCGCCAGAGAGGCAATTTGCGGAATATCATCTTCATTAAATCCGCGTAATGGAACACAGTTAATTTTTACTTCAAGAGCCAATTCAAGAGCTAAGTCAATGGCAGAGAGAATGTTGCCTAACGTTCCTCCTCTTGTTAAAAACGAGAACTTTTCCCTGTCCAATGTATCAAGGCTGATATTTACAGCATCAAGCTCTGAGCGGGACAGTTCTTTAAGGTGTTCTCCCAAAAGCACTCCGTTACTTGTCATTGTTACGCGCTTTATTCCGTTAATTGCCTTTAATTCTCTTATAAAATCAACCGCTCCCTTTCGGATTAAAGGTTCGCCTCCTGTAACCCTGACAGTGTCGATGCCGATATCCGCGAAGATGCGGCAAAGTTTTAACAGTTCCTCAAAACGCAGAATTTCGTTATGTGATATTGAATCGACTCCTTCAGGCGGCATACAGTAAAGGCAGCGCAGATTGCATCGATCTGTAATTGAAAGACGCAGATAATCAATTTTTCTGCCGAAGGAATCCGTGAGGATTTTTCTGCCTGTTTTTATGTCATTCATTTTTGAACGTGCCGCTTTTGCCGCCTGATTTTTCAACAAGTCTGATATCGCCGATTTTCATGCTTCTGTCGATGGATTTGCACATATCGTAAATAGCAAGCAGTGTTACGCAAACTCCTGTCAGCGCCTCCATATCGGCGCCTGTTTTGCCGGAAAGTCTTACAGTGCAGACTGCTTCAATTTTAAGATTTTTTTCATCAATGTTAAAATCAATTTTACACGCATCAAAAATCAAAGGATGGCAAAGGGGGATAAGATTTGCTGTTTGTTTGGCTGCGCTGATACCCGCAATTCTGGCTACACCAAGCACATCTCCCTTCTTTGCGGCGCCGCTCTGTATGGCCGCAAGGATTTCCGGATTTATGGAAATTGTACCTTTTGCCGCGGCGTAACGTTCTGTTATTTCTTTACCGGAAACATCAGCCATAATCGCATTTCCGCTTCCGTCAAAATGTGAAAAACTTTTTTCAATCATTGTAACCTCGTCTCCTGTACGGACAATACCTCCTTTGATAACTTTTGCAAAAAGGTACTGCCCCGCCAACACACAATGTTTTCCTTTTCTGATAAAAGGGCAGTGTTCAAAATAATGTTTGCTTCCGCCGCTTGTTTCAATAATGGCTTCACCTATATTAAATCTAATTCCCGGCTGCAAAAAGACCTGCGAATTAAACAGGATGTTTTCCCTGTATTCTGTGAAACAAAGTCCCTTTTCCGTTTGAGCGTCCATCCATTGACGATCTTTAAGAGAAAGGAGGCTGATCTGCCGTTGTCCGCCGTTTGCGTGATAGTCCCCTTCCATCCCTTTATTTTCCAGAAGTAACGCGCTTTTTAAATGTTCACCCGGAATGTTTTTTTCGGGAAAGCGGGTTAATCTGATTATACAAGCGGACTTAGCCATTAAAAAAATAAAGGCGCGAGGTTTGCCCCGCTTGAAGAAGAAGCTATATCTTCTGCAACAAAGCGGGGCAAGCCGGGTTTAAGCATTGTTTTTCACTTTCCAAACTTTTGGTATTATCAATAGAGCGATTATGAGCAGCGCAAGTGATGACGGCAATGTAATGGCGACACTTGCCGCGTAGCCCATTGGTGAAATAATACCGTACACGATATATCCAATAAAGCTGATTACGGCAACGACAATGGCATACGGAAGCTGAGTTGTAATGTGATCAATGAGATTACACCTGCCGCCGATTGAAGCTAGTATGGTTGTATCAGAGATTGGTGAACTGTGGTCGCCAAAGACTGAGCCGGCAAGAATTGCCGAAAGTGTCACAATCGAAAGATGCGGAGCAACACTGTCGCAGATGGTAATCCCAATAGGAATGAGGATACCAAATGTTCCCCATGAAGTACCGATAGCGAATGACAATAAAGCGGCAATTATAAACATTATTGCGGGAATTATCGCCACAGGCATAGATGAAGCTTCTACCAAAGTTGCGACGTAATCGCCGGTGTTAAGTTTGTAACGGCAGATACCGCCTATTGTCCATGCAAGCGTGAGAATAATAATTGCCGGTACCATGGATTTTACCCCCTTGTTCATGACGGAGAAATAATCTCTGAAACCTATTAATTTACGCGGCACAAACATAAAGAAAGTAACTATCAAAGCGCCTAAACCGCCCAATGCCAGCGAAAAGCCCGCGTCGGTTTCTCCGAAAGCGTCAAAAAGAGTTAATCCTTCGCCGTTCCAATAGCCTCCGGAAAAAAGCATGGCAAGAACAGAGAAGAGTACAAGGAACGCGACAGGGATTACCAGATCAATTATGGTTCCTTTGGGTGATATATCAAGTTTTTCAAGTTCATCATCTCCTGAATTGGATGATGTTTCCTCATTTCCAAGTTTACCTGTTTCTTCCGCGCGGCGTTCCGCTGCTGCCATTGGACCAAAATCTCCTTTTCTGCGCAAAGACAGCCACATGATCATAAACAGTGTTAAAAGCGCGTAAAGATTCATCGGTATGGAGCCAATAAACGCCTGCATACCGCTGACGCCTGTTCTTGTTGGATAATAAGAAATTACTGCTGCCGCCCATGAAGATATGGGGGCAATGATACAAATCGGCGCGGCAGTCGCGTCAATGAGATAGGAAAGTTTTTCCCTTGACATCTTATAACGGTCGGTTATCGGGCGCATTATCGTTCCAAGAGTAAGACAATTAAAGTAATCGTCAATGAAAAGTATCATCCCCAATAATACTGTTAAAAAACCAGCGCTTTTTTTTGATTTGATTTTTCGTTGAGCCCAGGCGCCGTATGAGTTTGAACCTCCTGCCTTTGTTATCAATGCGACAAGGGCTCCAAGCAAAGCCAGAAAAATAACCATTGTGGCATCAAATTGCTCTGCCATAGTTTCGACAGTAACAGTAAAGATACCAACTGCGCCCAATCCAAAAAAACCGCTGTAGATCAGCGCTCCTGACATAATCCCAACTAACAGCGAGAAAATTACCTCTTTTGTAATTAAAGCAAGGGTGATAGCCACCAAAGGCGGAATTATCGACCAAAAGCCTGCGTTCGTAAATTCTGCTCCCAAAATGTCCTCCAAGTTAAATAGTGTTTATTAAAAATAACACTCAATTGGTTATTTTACTAGGGCGTGTAAAAGGTCATAAATATCAGCCCAAAACCACTTCTACCTTATGTGTTTTTCCGTCACTGTGTGGGCTAATCAAATTGCCCTGAATTTCTATTCCGTCAACCGTTATTGATTTTACCCCGTATTCCACGCCGTTAGGGTTTTTGATGAAGATTTCGTAAGTTGCTCCGCGAAAATTCCGTTTTGCTGAGAACTCTTTCCATTCTTTTGAGATTTTTGGGTCTATTTTTAGCCCTGAGTAATCGCTTTGTATTCCCAAAACCCACTCGGTAAGCGACTGGTGCATTGTAGGCGCTGTTCCCGTAAGCCATGTATGCCCTCCCTGTCCGAAGCCGAAACCGCCGCGTCCCCGGACATATTCCGGATAAACATACGGCTCGCTTTTGTAGCGGTCTTGATCGCTTGCCAAATTTTCGGGGAGGCATTTTTCGTAATGTTTTACCGCGTCTGTTCCCCTGTTTAAAATCGCGTAACTCTGCACCAGCCAGGCGTTAAGGTGCATAAAAATAGAACCGTTTTCTTTCATTGCGGGAGGTTCTTTTTCCATATTCCATGTTCTGCCGGGTAATTCATTACGTTCCGCAAGGCCTGAATAAACAGGGAAACAAATCTGCGCTCCGAACTCGCTGTCCAGATATTCTTCCACTTTTTTTATCACAGTTTTTGCGCGGTCTGTATCAGCAGTTCCGCAGTTAATTCCAAAGGTTTGAGGTTCCAGAAAAATTTTCGCTTCAGCGTTTTCGCTTCTTCCCAGGTCTTTTTTATTGACGGCAAGTGAAAGCGCGCGGATATAATAACCTTCTTTATCGATTGCGTATTTTTCAATTGCGGCGTAAACCTTTTCAGCGCGGGCGTGATATTCGTCCGCAAGTGCGGTTTCTTTATCAGCGGCTTTTAACAATTGCGCTGTGTCAATCATAACCTTGTACAATTGCTGCGCCACCATAACGCTTTCCACGTCCTTGTTCCATTCGCCGCCGGTGCGGAGTTCGTTGAGGTCGTCATTCCAGTCGCAATCCTTCATGTACGGTAAATCGCGGCCGCTCCTGTCTGTCCAAACACGGTCAATTGCCTTTTTAATATGTTCCAGAATTGAACCGTAAATTTCGCCCCGTTTCTCGTGGACTTCGGCATACGCCGCTTTTTCATCCAAAAACGCGAAATCTCCTGTTTCTTTAACATATTTGATTACAGCCATCGGAAACCAAATAGGGTCGTCACTCGCCTCAATATTTTTGTTGCCGGGCTGGTCAATAAAAAAATTATGATAACACACTCCGCTGGAAAACATTTGTGTTGCTATGTGTTTAAGAGCCGATCTCACAGTATCCGCAGCATACGGCAGATTGAAATTCACATCCTGTAAAATATCGCGGAAACCCCA
>JAIRUY010000172.1 GCA_031254175.1 Treponema sp. | reverse complement strand
CGGGAGAAAATGGTCTCGCCGATTTTCAGCTTCCCATGTATATACGTCTTGTTGAAAGTAAATTTGGAAAGAAAGCGGGCGCTGCTCTGTTCTTTAGCATACTGGATGCACAGCCGCAGGTATTATTTGGTACAATACAAAATGCTGTAAACGGTAATTGTTTTCCAAAAAAGGAAGAGAAACGCATTATGCACGGCAGCAGTGCATATGAACAAATTATGAACGAATTTGATGAGAAGTCTGAGCAATTCGCAAGGGATATTTCAACCGGTAGTTTTTCGTTTTTTCCGTCGCATTGGGAATTATGCATTGACTGCGAACACAGAAGAGTATGCCGTACACTATACAAAGTGTACCAAAGGAAAAATAAAGGTGTCTGACAAAGAAAAGGTCAGCCTGAATGCTGAGCAGCAGTCTGCCGCATATTGTACGGAAAATGCTGTAATTGCGGCGGGAGCGGGTTCCGGAAAAACCATGGTACTTGCCAGCCGTTATATCTGGCTGGTAACCGAAAGAAAATATTGTGTCAGAGAAATTCTTACACTAACATTTACCAGAAAAGCCGCAGCGCAGATGTACCGGCGAATCCACCAGATGTTAGTTGAAATTGCCGGTGAGGATACTGGTATAAAAGAAAAAGCGGCGCAAATTGCGGCGCAAAATGCGCTTGACGAATTTGCTCAGGCGCGAATCCAGACACTGGATTCCTACAGCGCCGCAATTGTAAAACAGGCGGCAAACCGTTATGGCATAAGGCCTGATTTTGCCATTGATGAAGAACGCTGTCTCAGTCTTGCCCGCGATGAAGCTATGCCTTTTTTTATCTCCATGCGAAATCATCCGGCAATTAGGCGGCTTTACAAGGATAAAAGCCCGGTATCCATTGTAAAAGATATTTTTGCTTCAGGTTTGTTTAATTATACATATATTGATTCACCGTGTAATCCATCAGATGATTTTAAAAGTCAATGCAACATTATTTGCAATGAGTGGAAAAAAAAGGGAAGATTAATAATTCAAATACTGCAAAAACTTGACGAAGTGTATGCCGGAAATGACAGTTATCTTCCTGAGCTTGCTCCGCTTTTGAGTCAATTCGCGTCCGGTAAAATTGTCTTTCCAAATGAACATGATCTGGGTGAATATTTTGACCGGCTTGTAATAATTCCTCATGATACTGCCGTTGAATGGGCTGCCTCTCATCCTTTGCAGGGAACTTTGAAAGATAATCTGGATTTTCTTTATTTATTGTTTAAACTTAATCTGAGCAAAGGAAAACGCTACAATAATCCTGTAAAAGATTTAATAAAGGAGTTTCGTGGTTTATTTAGTGTTTTTTCTTCCTTAACAATATTTTGCTTGCAGGCAGGGCTTATCTATTCGTTATTGGTGATTTTGTCAGGTCTTCAGCATCGATATCTGAACAGAAAAAGAGCCGAGGGTATTTTGTCATATACCGATGTTGCCCGCCTGGCAAGAACTATTCTGATAGAACAGCATGATATCCGTCAGAGTGAAAAAGAAGCGTTCAAAGCGATCATGATTGACGAATTTCAGGATAATAACGACCTGCAAAAGGATCTGCTTTTTCTTATTTCCGAGAAAATTGATATTACTAATAATAATGTACCGCCCGCTAAAGACCTTTCCCATGGAAAGCTTTTTTTTGTTGGGGACGAAAAGCAGTCTATTTACCGTTTTCGCGGTGCCGATGTTTCTGTATTCCGTAAGTTAAAAAGCGAATTGGGCAGCCGTGATCTCCCTCTTCAAATAAATTATCGTTCTAACCCCGCCTTGATTGGCGCATTTAATACCATTTTTGGCGGTTATGACTTTGACCCTGATGGAAAAACAGCAACAGGGCAGACAAATCCTTCTGTATTTGTCCGGGCAGACTTGTCCGATTCCGGTTTGCCGCCTTTTGAAGCATCCTTTACGCCCTTGCGTGCCGACAAGATAAGCGGCGGAAAATTAACGCTTTGCATATTGGACAAAGAAGACTCATCTGAAATTGCCGGGGGAGAAACTGATCGCCTGTCGCCTGTAGAAAACGAAGCGCGTTATGTCGCTTTACGAATTAACGAATTGTTGAAAGAAAAAAACGAGGCTGGTGAATCTAAATACAAGCCGGATGATATTGCTATTCTGTTTCGTACCCGCAGCCCGCAGCATCTGTTTGAAAAACATTTGATGTTATTGAACATCCCCTATACTTGTGAAGATTTAAACGGATTTTTTTTTGGGGGCCCGGTAGACGATCTGATGTCGGTTCTCCGGCTAGCCGCCTATCCTGGGGATAGTGCCGCCTATGCGCAGATGTTAAGTTCGCCCTTTGCCGGACTTTCCATGCAAGCGCTTGCAATTTGCATAGAAATATTTTATGAACAATTTTCCGCTCCATTCAGTGATGAACCGCTTTCCAGGCTTTCCGAAGAAGACAAAAGAAAATATGTTCATGGACAGCGCATCTATCAAAAAATCCTAGAAAAGGCTCAGGCGGAAAGTATCTGTTCTCTTGTAAGTGAATTATGGTATGGCGAAGGTTATCGCTATGAAACCGAGTGGAATCCCAGAACCGCCGCTTACCGTGAATTGTACGATTATCTTTTCCATCTTGC
>JAIRUY010000184.1 GCA_031254175.1 Treponema sp. | reverse complement strand
ACGCCTTCAACCTGACGGCGGACATAGTCGGGGTTGTAGTATTGGCGATCATAAGAAACATTGAGGAAAAATGCCTGTGTCCATGGGCGGACAATAACCTGTCCCCGGGCGATGCGGGCAGTGCGTAAAGTTCCGTGATAATAAATCCGCCAGGGACGCAGTTCCGCAGGAGGCTTAGCCAGAAAGTGCTGTTCAAAATGGCTGGGGTAATACATGGGGCAGATAATGTCCACCCAAGGGGCAAGAAGTTCCACCTCTTGACCGGTGCGGGCGCCTGTGCGGTACCAGCCGTTTGCACCGTAGATGTCTATGGAAACAGGCGCTTTTAGCCGTGAGCGGACATGACGCAGAAATGACAATATGGCGCTTTCCATGTCCATGCCTCTACCCTGCCAGCGGTAACGGGCATCGCCGATGTTTACGCCGTCAGTCGGAAAACGGATATAATCAAATTGAATTTCGTCAAAGCCCCTTTCGTACAGTTCTTCAGATAACGCGGTGATATATTCCCAGACTTCTTCCGAGTAGGGATCAACCCATCGTTCATCGTAAAAAGTCCTTACAATTTCAAAATCGGGATCTTCCGTAGGGAAAAATTGCATGAGTCTATTGCCGCGATCCTCTTCGCTGATTGTGTTTATATTGCGCCGCCGATCGTAATAACCAACCCACGGCTTGTTGTTACGCGCATCCCAAACGGCAAATCTGCCGTTCTCTCTTTCCGCAAGTTCCGGGTCTTTAAAAACCACAACACGGGCAACGGTAAAAATGCCTCTGCTTTTCATGTCTTTGAGCAGCGCGTCAATATCCAAAGGACGGAACACTCTGCCTTTCTCGCTGACAGCCGTGTTGTTAGGTGTAAAACGAAGCCTGCCGTAATCGTCTTTCATGTCAATCACGATCATATTAAGCCCGGCTCTTTGTATCACATCATAATAACGTCTTAAACTGCCGCTATCCATTGCGTGATTCACAGGCAGATAAATGCCTTCTTTGTTAGCCGCGGGAAGCGGCGAAGGCGGCACAGGCTGCCCCGGCTCAGGTTCATCAAGAAGCCACAGTTCGCTTAAAATTATTTTTTCCGGGTCTGCGCCGCCCCTGTTTTCCTCAATAACCACACAATTTGGTTTAACAGGGATTGAAGCAGCCCTGATTGATTCTGCAAGATCGGGGCGTTTTTGCATTGAATAATCAGACAGATTGATATCAGCGGCTGTTCCTTCATGTAAAAAATAAAGACTGTTGTTTCCGTGATAAAGAGAATCCACCGTCCCAAAGGGACTTGCATCCTTCCAGATAAGGTTGAATGTTTTACTGTCCCAGTCCAGCCGGTAGACTCGCCGCCGGAATGTCTGGGAAACATAAATTTCCGGTCTGCCTGACGCGCCAAGTATGACAGCAATGTCGGCAACTTCATCGGTATTGTTGGTTGTCTCAAGGTTTTCAAGACCGTCATTAAGTTCTGTCCACCTAGCGTTTGCACGATCCGGCTGGATATAATAAATACCATAAGTGCTGTGTGAAAGAAAAACCGTCAAGTCACTGCCACCGCCTGTCCGCGGCATATCCGCCGCAGCAACTGCTTTTATTCCGTTTGTTCTGTAAGGAGGAGCGCCCAAGCCTGTCCATGAACGCCCTTGGTTGCGGCTGAGAAAAACCTGATCCTTTGTGGCTGTAACCATTATCTGCGAATCAGACGGGTTTACTTCAAGGTCTTTTAGCTCCTGTACTATCTGCAAAAAACTTGTTTGCCTGTTCTGAAAAACTTTGATCGTTTTAACAGGCAAGCCCTGATTGCGTTTTTCCCATGTTTTTAGATCGCCGGAAACCAAAACCCCTTCACTGCCCAAAATCGCCCAAGTCTCATCTCTCAGAGATAAAATCTTTCTTACCGATCCTTCTGAATACAGCGCGGTATTTTGGCTTGCGGAAAAAAGTCCTTCGTTTGTACCGGCAAGTATTACCCTGCTTCTTTCAGAAACGGAAAGCGAAGCTTCTGCTTGTTGTCCCTGATTACCGGCATTTGCCGGTCCGGCTTCGGTTCTGCCGCCTGCGTACAATGAACATGAGAAAAAAATGAATATATGTGCGCTTAAGAATAATAATGCACGTTTTATAAAAACCTCAATTCCATGTTGTTTCAATGTACTAGTAATTGTAGCCCATATCATTAATGCGTTCCATGAGCGACACAATTTCTGTAACACGAACACCGAAGTTTTCATCGATAACTACAACTTCACCCTTGGCAATTAGTTTGTGGTTTACAAGAATGTCAACAGGCTCACCGGCAAGTTTATCAAGCTCAATGATAGTGCCTTCGCCCATTCCCAGAATCTCTTTAATAAGTTTGCGGGTACGGCCAAGTTCTACCGTCATCTCCATGGACACGTCCATAATAAGGCCGATATTACCGGCTTCATGCGGACCAAGTTTCGGATGCATAAGGTTAGGGAACTGCACAGGCTGTACATTCGTCGGACCGAGATTAGACATTCCGCCGCCCATATTCATTCCGCCCATATTCATACCCTGCATTTGCATACCTCCACCCATGTTCATTCCGCCCATATTCATGCCACCCATGTTCATGCCTTGCATACCCATTGACGCCTGTGATGAGCCGCCGGTTAATCCATTTGAAATATCAGTTGCCGGAGAAGTTCCCAGAATTTCCCACATTTGATGGGAAAGGCCGTCACCCAGATCAAGATTGTAAGTCATAACAGCGAAATCTCCGGCAGGAATCGCGGCTGTTGCCTTGGGAACATTTGCCGCTGTCGGAGAAGCGTTTGCAATTGATTTATTTCCGGTCTTGTCTGTAAGAGAAGTTATTTGAGTTCCCGCCATTTGGGATACTACTTCGCCGATTACCGACATCGCCATATCATCAAGCTGGATGTTTTCTTCCTTGGTCATCAGGGAGGCAATCGCCCTTGCCGAAGCTTCGGGAAGAATAAAAATATGTTCGCCGGGAAACCCTGATGTATAATTTGCTGTGATGACAGTTACCATATCAGGAAGCTGCATCAAAAAATTATCACGCTGCGATGCTTCTACCTTAGGTCCGGAAAGCGTAACTGAAGCGCCGGTAAGAGCCGCAAGATTGGCAGAAAGAGAGCCGGCAATTGAGGAAAAGAATTTTTCAAGAGCGCCTGTATCAAAACTCACCCCCATGCTTGCAACTGCCGCCGGGGATGACGAAGCGCCATGTCCGCCAAGAGACGATGAATCTACACCTGCCAACAATGCGTCTATTTCATCTTGAGAGAGGGCGCCATCACTCATCATAATAACTCCTTATAATTCATCGCCTTCAGATACGAGCTCTTCAAATTCTTCCTGTCCAAGCTCATCAATTTTTTGTGTTATCTGAACGGCTATTTTCTTTCCGATAATACCCGGACGGCACAAAAACTTTTTTCTGGAGCCGATGTTGAGGGAATAGGGATCGCCAATACGGGTATTATATAGCCGGATTACATCCCCTACCTGTAATGAAAGTACGTCCCTTACAGGCACATTTATCTTTCCAATTTCGGCTGTTACATTAACATCGACTGTTGCCAGCTTATCCTTTAGTACATTGAGATTTTCGGTTGTAGCATTGCGCCTGACTGACGAATACCAGAATTGGGCCGACAGCTTACCGACAATCGGTTCTATTGTAAGGTAAGGAATACAGAAATTCATCATTCCTTCAACATCACCTACTTTGGTTTCCAGCGTTACGAGAACAACCATTTCCGTAGGAGGAACAATCTGCGCAAACTGGGGATTTGTGTCGATCTGTCCAAGACGAGGCCGCAAATCAATTACAGTTGTCCAAGCCTCACGCATATTGCCAAGAATACGGACAATAATACCTTCCATTACAGATTGCTCAATATCGGTAAGTTCATGCTGCGACTTGGTTCCTTCGCCTATTCCGCCGAAAAGACGGTCAATTATGGAAAAAGTAATCGCAGGGTCAATTTCAAGAATGGCATTTCCTTTAAGGGGGTCCATATTGATAATAGCAAGGGTTGTCGGAGTGGGTATCGAACGGATAAATTCTTCGTAAGTCAGCTGGTCTACAGAAGCTACATGCACATGAACCATACTTCGAAGCTGGGCGGAAAGGCTGGTTGTTGTAAGACGGGCAAAAGTTTCATGCATTATAGAGACAGTTCTTATCTGTTCCTTGGAAAATTTATCGGGGCGTTTAAAGTCATAAATTTTGATCTTCCGGCTATCCGCAGCCGGCCGGAAATCTTCAGGCTCGGTATCTCCGGCATTTATCGCGGTTAATAGCTGGTCTATCTCATCTTGGGACAGAACTTCTGTCATTTAATTCCCCGTTTTGTTTTTAACAGCATTTATTTGTATGATAAACCTTAACCAACCTTTTGACAAGATTGCCGGTTTAAAACGATTCTTGTACATCCAATCTTCTAAACAAAATAGTCCGCGCCCTTGCCGTGTCCAAATAACGGGTATTAAGCATTTCACGGATTTCCTTTTTCAGTTCATCTTCCCTATCAGGCGTCAGTTCAACGGCACGTTTTCCGGCAAAATAACGCCGTAAAAAATCCTGTAATTCATGGCGGCGGCTGATAAATTCCGCTGAAGAGTTCATATCGTTCAGATCGTAACCAATTATGACTTCTACAGATACCGAATAACTGGTTGGGTAATCACTGGTTCTGGTAGTAATGGAGCCAATCTGATCGTAATAACTGTATTCAGGACGTTTTCCAACATAGGGCGAAGAGGGATCAGAAATAACCGTTTGGGACTTGCCGC
Source organism: Treponema sp. (assembly GCA_031254175.1). Lineage (GTDB taxonomy): Bacteria > Spirochaetota > Spirochaetia > Treponematales > Breznakiellaceae > WQXQ01. The sequence continues at coordinate 490 of JAIRUY010000184.1, read as the reverse complement.
CTTTGTTCATGATATTGTTGGTAATTACAGAGACCGTAACGATAAAGATCAGCGCACCAATACCGATAGCTGCAAATTTTAATATGGTTGGAAGTAAATTGCCGAGGCCTCCGCCTCTTTTTTTAGTGGTACTTTCCGCCTCCGGAGCATCACCGCTATCAAGATCAAGATCATCACTATCAGCCATTCTAAAACCTCCCCAATAATATACTGAACAATTTTACTAAACAAATTCCTATAATTCTATTAGATTATCGGCAAATTTTATCGAGTTTTTTAGGGTAAAATGAAGAACGTCGATGATGTTATTGGTGCGGCCTTATTTACGGTATCACAGTAACAACAACCTCGCCCTAAAAGGACGAGGTTGTTGCTTCTCCAGAGGATTTGCATTCGAGGTTTAACACCTTTTTTAAACGCCCTGAAGCCATCCCACGTAGCGAGTCAGGATAAAGACTGTATCCTAAACCCTTCAGCACGAATAAAGTAG
>JAIRUY010000105.1 GCA_031254175.1 Treponema sp. | reverse complement strand
TGTCTTTCGGAATTATCTGGATCATACATTAACACATATATCAGTTCATCTGCGGTTTTGTTGAATTCGTCCCTTATTGCGGCGATCCTCTGGATCCGCTGTTGGGCAAGTTCAAAATTATCCGGGTTTCGTCTGATATAATCGGTTAATATTAACAGCGCCTCATCGTGTTCTCTTTCGTTAATAAGCTGATCAACCCTGATCAATTCCTGATCCTGTCTGCCTCTGCCAAACGCCGGAGTCAGGGCCGTAAACAGGCCAAAAAAAGCGAAAATAATAAAAATAGTCAGCTTTGGGGCATATTTCGCCATTATATTACTATACTATATTATCGTATTTTTCTGAATAAAATTGTCCAAAACTTATAAAAGTAAGTGTTTTAAATTTACCTTTTTTCCGATATAATGTATATAAATGGGTTACAGGAAAATACCGGCTTTTTTTGCCGTCTTTTTATTATTCTCTCAACTGGCTTTGGACAGCCATGCCCAGGATTTCTACGGAAATATTGCTGATTATTTAAATAATATATACAAAATTGATGATAATGCCGGTTTGACTGCTTTCCCTGTATTAAATATACCCATAGGAGGCCGTGCTGAGGGCATGGCAGGGGCTTTTTCAGCCATTTCTGATGATGTTTCTTTTATTGAATTTAATCCGGCAGGTTCTTCGATGCTCGCAAAATCGGAACTTGCTTTTTTTCACAATAATTGGATAGCAGATACAAATATTGAAGGTATTGCTTACGCCACAAGATTTGGCAATTTGGGTATTGCCGCAGGGGCAAAATGGCTGTATACACCATTTACTGAATACAATATATACGGCGAAAGGGTTTCCAACGGTTATTATTCGGAAGGGGTAGGTATTCTTAACGCTTCCTACAATTTTTTATCAAGTTATTATTTCTCAGGGATTTCAGTTGGAATGAACCTGAAAGCGGCTTTCCGTATGATGCCGGATTTTACCGATAACTGGGACACAATTATTTCCGGTTCAGGAAGAGAACAGTCCGCGGTAATGGGTATGGCAGATTTAGGTGCGCTTTACAGGTTTAATCTGTTTAAATTTTATACTGCCCGTGAAAGAAACGCGTCCGCCGCTTTTGTAATAAGAAATCTTGGGCCGGCTTCCAAAGGTGAGGCGCTGCCTACAACAATCACCGCTGGAATTGCATATAAACCATTCCGGCCTCTGTTGTTTTCCATGGATTTTAATCTCCCTGTAAATTTAGTGGATATATCCCTTTCGCAAAAACCCACTGTCGCTCTTGGTTTTTCTGCCAATGTAACAAAGTTTCTGTCAATGCGTACAGGTTTCCTGTACAGAGCGGGAAGCAGCCGTTTTACTGTAGGCAGCGCCGTTCAATTGGACAGGATTGCCCTGGACTTAAACTACACGCTGGATTTGCTCACCCAGTTGCAGCCTTTAAACAGATTGAGCATCGGCGCGCGCCTGGATTTGGGTGACGGCGGCAGGCAGCAAAGGGCAAACAGGGTTGAAGAACTTTATCTTCTGGGTCTTGAAGCATTCGCGCGCGGTAATTTTTCCGATGCAAGAATATGCTGGGAAGAAGCGTACAGGCTTGATCCCAAATATGTTCCTGTAGAAGAAAGTCTTGCCATGCTCAATAACCGGGAAGGACTCATTATGCGCATCGAAGACCTGTATAGATTCGACTTTTAAATTGGACTTGTAAAATAACTCGGTTAGTTTCCGAACAACTCAGTTATTTTTTTCTGCTGAAAACACGGTAATTGATGTTGGGGAAAATGTTATGGCTGCGTTCAAGATTGGTCAGCCATTCAGTGCTGATATAGTTGCTGCCCAAAGCTTCATATATCGTGGTAAAGTTGCGCAGCGCGTTTTCCGCCTGTTTTCTGGCATATTCTGTGGAATCCTGTTTGTATAACATTGCCGGCCAGTCAGAGGCTTGAGCTAAAAGTATCTCGCGCGCAGCTTGATTCAATGTGCGTTCTTTTAAGCCGGTATCATCAGGAAAACGTTCCGCCAATTCTGTCATTCTTTCCATTGCGCGCGTCAGATGGCGGTATATCCAGTCATTGGAAACATCCAGCCATGTTTCAGCGTAGCCATTGATGCCGCACGAAGAAAACTCCGGAGTAACTTCCTGAATGGATAAAAGGTCTTGTTTGAAAATGTATTCGCTTGGCGTTATAAACTGAAAATCTTTGAAACCTGCGGCATGGCGGAAAAGCGTCTCAATAAACTGCGGTCCTTCATGCCAGAAACGTCCGAACATATCAGCGCTGCCCGCGTAAAGGCACAATGGCGCTTCTTTCATTTGTTTTGACGCTTCTTCAAGACAGGCGATTGTGTTTTCCAGAAACAGCTTTGCGTGCTGTACTGCCAAATCTGATGCTTCCTGCGGATTATAAACAGTATCCCCGTTCTCGCTTTGCTTCCAGTATTTATAGCCTGTTCTGCGCCGTTCTCCTTCCGCAGATAAAAACTGACTGACTGTTCCTGCCGGCAGTTCGTAACCCACATCCCGATTGTTATCCCTGTATAATTCATTGCATTTTATTTTTTCAATTTCCTGCACTGTGTAAAAATCTCTGCCAAGAATAAACATGCCGTTAGGTGTTTTTACCGGATAAAAACATCCTTTCTCAGGCTCAGGGCTGCCAAATAAAAGACCGTGACTGTCTACAATGGTATAACTAAAGTTATATGCGCGCAAAAATGGTTCAATGTCAGGAGTCCAGCCGAGATTTGGCAGCCAAAACCCCTGAGGACTTCCAAAGTGACGGCGGTAATTGGAAGCAGGTATTTCAATTTGAGCCTGAACAGATTCGTGATTGTGGCTGATAAACGGCAGAAAGGAATAGGTTGCGCAGGTTGCGAGGATTTCCAGCTTTCCCCTGCGTTTGTAAAAATCAAACGCTTTAAGAAGATCTTTTTCATATTTTTCAACATAGCTTTTTTTTATGTCTGAAAATTTAAGGTGATAAAAAACAGCCAGTTTATTTATTTCATTCTGGTTTACCGTACGTTTCTGTTCCTGCAGGCCAAATTCAATTTGTTTGTCCAGATAATGCAGATATTTTTTTTGCAGATGTTCATCGTTCAGCATATGGCATAAAACAGGAGACATTGCCAGAGCCAGCCGGAAAGGTACATGATCATCATCCAGCCTTTCCAATACATCCAAAACCGGAAGTAATGTTTCTGTAATAAGTTCAAAAAAACGGCTTTCTTCGCCTGCCTGTGTTAAATCATCTTCTTTGTTATATTCTCTGACGTATGGAAGGTGAACATCAAGTACGAGGGAAAGCGCGTAACGGAATTCCATAATTACCGCCTCATTCCTTTTGACTGCTGTTCAGTGTTTTTAATGGTTAATAAATCCTGTATCCCGGAAAGGCGGAGCAGCGGATTTGCTTTCATGCTGTTGATGCTTTCATTTTCAATCAGCCTCGGCAGACAAAACGGCAAAGACTCGGCTATTGGCAATTCCGCTTCCCCGCGGATTACTCCAAGCATTATTTTATACCGAAACTGAGCCTGCAAAGATTGTTCCGTAATGCCCAAATATCTGGCGGATTCATCTGCGCTAACCGGCATAGTAAATGAGTTTTTTCCGGTTTTAATTTCAGCGTCTCCGTTTTCCAGCGTAACAAGACTTAGACAATAGCCTTTGAAATCAAGGGCGTTTTCATGTAATTCCCTGTCCTGCCCCTTGATTTCCCAATAAACATAAACCCATAAAGGATCCCTTATTAAAACTTCAACAAAAGAAATATTATACTGTTTGGGCAGCGCCGCTGTCTCCAAACAGGAAGAGCTGACCTCTATCTCGTTTTTTACTTCTCCGGTATTTGAATTTGAATATTCAAGCAGTTCTTCTATTATAAAAATTCTTTCCAGTCCATAGGGAATGTAAATTCCAAAATTGTCGGCAAGTTCCATTAACTCGCCTGTACTCATGGTTGCCAGCCGTGTGCGTGAAACAGGTATTTGTGCAGATTTTGCATTTTTTTGGCTTTCTTTCATATTTTCTTATTGTGGAAAAAATTGTGATTTATGTAAAGGGGCTAAAATACTCAGGAAGGGGCGCCTGTATGTTCAGATTGTCTTCTGATTTTATTATCAGCTTTGATGCATGCAGGAGCAGATGTTTAAGGCCGATTGTCTTGCGTAAATTTTTATTGAGCGAAAAATCGCCGTATTTATCATCCCCCAGTACAGGGTTTCCAATCATGGCAAGATGGCGGCGAATTTGATGCATTCTTCCGGTGCCAAGTTCCAGTTCAAAACATGAAAATTCCAAATCCCCGCTTAATGATAATTTCCCGCTTTTGATCACCTTGTACCTTGTTT
>JAIRUY010000251.1 GCA_031254175.1 Treponema sp. | reverse complement strand
ACAAATCTCCGATAATAAAAACGGAGAACTCATGAAAAAAAGCATAGCAATTGCCATTTTTGCCATTTTTCTTACTTTTTCAGCCGAGGCAATGATTTCATTTCATATCGTAGAAACCGGCTTGCCTTATGAGAGCGAAAGAAGCCGGCATTCAATACAATGGGAAAACACGTTTTTGGATGTTTTTTTTGATGCCGGATATATTGTCAGTAATTATCCAATACTGCGCCTGGAATCAAAGCCGGACGAAAGTATTTTGGAAGCATCCGGTTTTGATGTTTTTGATGCAATGGAAAGCGGTATAGATTATATTTTGATAGCGCAGCTGGATTATGAGACTGTGGGGCAGGCGCCAAAAGGTACATCAATTTATATATTTTCAATAGCACGAGTTGAGAAAATATATGAAAAACATTTTTCCGTAAACTCTTACAGATCGGAAAGGGAAGAATTGGAAGAAATAAAAAAAATAATCGGCGATCAGGTAAAGTTTTTCAATGATTTATGGAGTGGTGCAAGATGAGAAAATTGAAAGTTTTAATTATTATAACGGTTTTTTTTGCATTTTCAGGCGCTTCACCCTGGGAAGGCGCCGCTTCCATGGCTCCGGAAGGAGAACTCCCCGGTGTTGGATTTTATGTAGCAACTAACTCATTTCCCAAAAACACTGTTGTTGATATTACTAATCTTGAAACCAACAGGAGTGTCCGGGCAATCGTAGCAAACAGTTTGGACAGCCGGGGATTACTCGCGATTGTTTCCCGTGAAGCCGCGGAATTAATCGGTATGCGTACGGGATCCATAAACAGAATTAGGATGGTACAGCCTTCTGATCCGATTGCTTATACGCGTTTTCTGGAAGGATTGGCATCAGGAATTCCGGGTTTTTATTACGCAAGTGAAATTAACGAAGAAGTATACGTTCAAGAATCAAATAATGAAGAACCGTTTGTAATGCCTGTTAATTCTTCTAGGAATGAAATTACAGCATTAGGCAGCGGAATAACAGGTCCAAGTTATATTCTGGAGCCGGAATGGAATCAAAGAGAAATAATTAATGAAGGCGGTCAATCTGTTTCTGAAACAGCTTACAATGAAGAAGCAGGCCGTCAGGCTGTGGAAGAAGCTGTGAGAGCTGCCGCAGAACAACTTGCAAGAGAAAGAGCAGAGCAAGAAGCCGCTTTGATAGCCGCTGAAGAAGCTGCAAGAGATGAAGCACTTATGGCAGCAGAAGAACAGCTTGCAAGGGAAAGAGCCGAAAGACTGGCGGCGCTTAAGGCTGTGGAAGAAGCCGAAATAACAGAAGCTGCCCGTTTAGCCGCGCAAGAGGCTGCCAGAGCGGAAGCTGAACGCCTCGCTGCGGAAACGTCCGCAAGAGAAACATCCGAAAGGGAAGCAGAATTGATTGCGGAAGAAGAGCGGTATATTAGGGAAAGGGCAGAGCAAGAAGCCGCTTTGATATCCGCAGATGAAGCTGCAAGAAATGAGGCGTTTATGGCAGCAGAAGAACAGCTTGCAAGGGAAAGAGCTGAAAGACTGGCGGCGCTTAAGGCTGTGGAAGAAGCCGAAATAACAGAAGCTGCCCGTTTAGCCGCTGAAGAAGCTGCAAGAAATGAGGCGGCAAGAGAAGCAGAAAAAATTGAAGCAGAACGTTTAGCTGCGCAAGAGGCTGCCAGAGCCAGAGCGGAAGCTGAACGCCTCGCTGCGGAAGCGTCCGCAAGAGAAAGGCTGGAATACACCCTTGTTCCATCAGAAGAAAGGCCGCCGGAAAACACGATTTATGGAATAAATCCAGCTGACATTATTCCGGAAATAGCATTGCCGGCTCCAAATGAACAGCCCAGACAACCTGCCGCAGCTATAAGTGAACAACCAAGACCTCCGGCGCCGGCTTCAAAGTTAACTAATTTCTCAGTACAAAACATTACAGAACTTGCGTACGGATCATATTATGTGCAGATTGCCGCATTTGAATCATCTTCGTCTGTTGAAAATGTGCTAAGACAAATAGATCGCAGTTTTAAACCTGTAGTATTTCAAACCGGTAATATGTATCGAATTCTTTTGGGGCCGTTAAACCAGGGTGAAAGCGCAGCTGTTTTGCAGAGATTTAAAAGTATTGGATATACAGACGCTTTTGTCAGGCATGCCAGATAAAAAAAGGCAATAGATATCATGGCAGATATAATTGTTGATTTCTGGAACAAAAATTATAGCAGTATTTTTAGCATAAGCAAAAATATTATAGCTTCGTTTATTGTTTTTATTGTTTGCATGTTAATTTCCAAAGGATTAAAAAGACTTATAAGGAAAGCATGTGAAAGCAGGCTGCATCTGGATACTGCAGTCAGTTCAATTTTAATTTATGTAGTTAAATATGGCATGGCTATCATCTGCATAATCACGATTCTAAATATTTTTAAGATAAACACAACAAGCCTGCTTGCAATTCTTGGAGCTGCCGGTATTGCAATCGGACTTGCGTTGAAAGACACTCTTGGAAATATTGCGTCCGGAATCATTTTATTTTTTCTTGGAAGTTACCGTCATGATGAATTTATTGAATTTGGCTCTTACAGCGGAACGGTAAAGGAAATGAATCTTTTTACAACAGTACTGGAGACCCCTGACGGTTTATATATTTCTGCGCCAAACTCAAGCATTTGGGGCACTCCTTTAAGAAACTTTACCCGAAACGGAAAACGGCGCATGGAACTTCCGGTGAGAATTTCTTATTCTGATTCTGTTGATAAAGTTTTTGATATTTTAAAAAATGTCATTGATTCTGAAAAAAAGTTCTTAAAAGAGCCGGCTCCGCAGATAATTGTCCAGTCTTTGCAGGACAGTCATGTAAATTTATGTATAAGGGCATGGGCAAATAATCAGGATTATTGGGATGTATACTGGACACAGATGCGCAATATTAAAAAAATGATAGAAGACGCAGGCTTTCAGGTTCCTTTTCCAAAAAGAGATGTACACATTCTGCAGGAAACTCGTGCAGCAGAGTCCGCTGTTGTCGCTTGACAAAACATGTATATTTCAACATATTAATAAAAAATGGTGGATGTAGCTCAGGGGTAGAGTACAAGATTGTGGATCTTGTCGTCGCGGGTTCGAGACCCGTCATCCACCCAAAATTAGCGGTGGTTTTATTCGTGCTGAGGGGTTTAATATCCCGCCCTTTAGGGCGAGATTGTTGATTGCGCCTGTAGCTCATCTGGATAGAGTAACGGACTTCGAATCCGTAGGTAGTGGGTTCGAGTCCCGCCGGGCGCAAAAAAATTATGGGCTCCCGCCAGACAGCACGCCCTCATGTTATGGCTTGCTCAACTGCGGTAAATTACTGCATGGAGTTTTGCTCTGCAAAACTCCGAGTCTTTAACGCTATC
>JAIRUY010000198.1 GCA_031254175.1 Treponema sp. | reverse complement strand
CCGTTTACCGAAGGTTTTCTTCATATCGAGGGCGGTGATATCGAAGCTCTGGACAGGGCGCTTGATGAAAAAACTGTTGCAGGTCTTTTAATTGAAGCTGTTCAGGGAGAAAGCGGCATTAAACCTCAATCCCGGGACTTTATTGCCTATGCGGCGAAGTTGTGCGGGCAAAGGGATATTCTTCTCATGTTTGATGAAATTCAGTGCGGCATCGGAAGAACCGGAACTTTTCTTGCCATTGAACAATATGTGGATGGAGACGGTCAGCCCCTGAAAGCGGATATTGTAACCCTTGCCAAAGGTCTTGCCGGCGGTATTCCGGCGGGCGCAGTACTGGCAGGAGAAAAAACTTCCGGCGTTTTTTCTGTAGGAGATCACGGAAGTACATTTGGCGGAAACCCCATTGCCGCCGCTGCGGGACTTGTTGTGTTAAAAACGGTAAACACTCCCGAATACATGGCGGAAATCAAAAGAAAGGGTGATATACTGATGACGGCAATCAGGCAGCTTCCCGGAGTAAAGGAAGTGCGGGGAAAAGGTTTTATGATTGGCTTTGATATTGAAGGAAAAGCCTGGCCTGTTCTGGAAGCCGCAGTTGCCAGAGCTGATTTGAAAAAAGATCAGTGTGGGCTTTTAATGTTGTCGGCGGGCGCTGATACATTGCGTCTTTTGCCGCCGTATTGCTTAACTGAAAGCGAAATAGAGCAGGGTATAACGATACTGGCGGAACTTCTGAGATAACTAATTAGATAACATTGCGCTTAACAGGATGTCAAAATGTCGAATTCATTCTGTCAGGAAATCAAATTTTCCTTCACCGAGGGCTTTAAGAATTCGCCTTTTTGTAACGCCTGAGTCCTTGTCTCCGGTAAAATCCGCTATACGGCTTCGCATCTCGCGCCTCTTTGAATTTTGCCCGTATGGGCATGTGCAGGCGGCTTTCAGGATGTTTTGTTCGGCGGCGCAGGCGATTATTTGTTTTTCTTCAAGCAGGGCAAGAGGACGGATGAGGCTTACAGGGTATTTGCGGTAATTAAGAAGAATTGGCATTGCAAGCAGTTCGCCTTTGAAGCACATATTCATAAAAAATGTTTCGATTATATCGTCAAGATGATGTCCAAGCGCGATTTTATTAAAACCGTTTTCAACAGCGTATTTTAACAACTCTGTCCGCCGCATGGTAGAACACCAGTAGCAGTTCATCTTTTCTCCTTCTTTCAGCCTTCTTATGACGGGCACAAAAATATCCGCAAAGGGAATCCCCCATTCTTTCAGCCTTTGACCGAGAACTGACTTTTTGCAGCAGGCGCAAAAATCTGTGCTTATGTGCAGGGCGGAGAGTTCGTAGTTAATTTTTAAGGCCGGCCTGACTGCGGAAAGCGCCCAGGCAAGAACGCTTGAATCTTTGCCTCCCGAAACCGCGATTAGAATCCTGTCACCTTCGTTTACAAGAGATCGTTCCATAACCATTTTGACAACAAATTTTTTTACCTGTTCGGATGCTCCTGTTTTGCGGAAAAATCTTGCGCCCATTAAAGCCTCGACAATGTGTCGCGTAACACAAGGCTTGCAAGAAGAAGTCCCGCACTTGCGGTAACAGTTACAAGGCTTCCGTTTGCGCGTTTTTCTCCGGCACGAGGAGAGCCTTTGGCGGCCATAGGCGGTTCGCTTGAGTAAACAACCGTAAAATCACCGGAAAATCCGCGTTTGCGAAGGCCCTGCCTTACGAGCCGCGCCAGGGAGCATTCTTTTGTGTCCCAGACAGAAGCGGTTTTTATTTGTTCCGGATGCATTTTCAGGGCCATGCCCATCGAAGAATAAAGAGTAACTCCTGCGCCGTAAACTGTTTCAATCAAATCAAGTTTGTGTGTAAGAGAATCAATTGCGTCTATTACATAATCGTAATTTTCAATGTTAAAGGATTGGAAGTTTTCACGGCAAAAAGGCTCATCCCGGATTTTTATTTCGCAATCAGGGTTTATTTCCATGAGCCGTTCCTTAAAAACTTCCACCTTTGAACATCCCAGTGTTTTTTTTGTTGCCTGTATCTGCCTGTTTATATTGCTTTCGTTTACTTTGTCAAAATCAACAATGCATATTTTTCCCAGAGCTGAACGCACTAAGGCTTCAGCGCACCAGCTTCCAACGCCGCCAACGCCGAAAACAAGCACGTTTGTTTGCTGTAATTTTTCAAGACCGTCTTTTCCGGTAAGTAAACTTAACCTTTCAAAAATGGGATTTTCTTTCATAATTTTTTAAGAATCTTTCCTCTTCGCTGAATATGCAGCCGCAGTATTTTTGCATATAAAATCCTTTTCCGCGTGCCTGCGCCTGACCTTCGCGGAAAAGAGGCCGGAAATCGCGGTACAGAAAATCCACGGAGAATTTTGCCGCTGCTTCTTCGCCTATCCGTTTGATTGCCTCATGATCCTGATACGGGCTGATTAAAAGGCTTGTCGTAAAAGCCTGATATCCGTCCTGCGCCGCCGCCTCAGCCGTTTTTTCAAGACGAATACGGTAACAGTTTTCACACCGTCTGTCAGTTTCAGGATAGACCGTTTCCAAAAAAAAGCGAAGACCGTATTCATCAGTCATTTTAAGTTTTAAATTCTCATTAGCGGCAAATAAAGACAAACTGTCACGGCGCGATGTGTATTCGGTGTATGGGTGGATGTTCGGGTTATACCAAAAGAGCTGCGGTACAATGCCTTCGCCGCGCAGGCTCTGTACGCATTGAATCGAACAGGGCGCGCAGCAGCAATGAAAAAGAAGTTTCATTGAAAAATTTCATTTCCTTTTATAAGTTCGAAGCATAATGTCATTTATATTTTTTTACAATAGTTTAATTTAGCTTTACAGGACTGCAATATTTTATAACATACTCACCGGGTCTACATCAATTTCAAGATATGTTTTTGTATCTTTGCCTTTTTCATAACGGGCGAGGATCTGCCGCGCCGCTCCGTGAAGAGTACCCATTGACGGGCCGCGAAGGATTAACTGACGGCGGAAATTATTGTTTATGATGCCGATTGGACATTCGGCAGGGCCGAGAATGTCGGAGCCGGGGGGAATCAATGGGTTTGCGAAAGACGCAAGCCGTTTGATAGCGGTCTCCGCGCGCTTTTCGTCTTTTGCGCGGATTGTAAAACGTATTATTCTTGAAAAAGGCGGAAAGCCAAGCATTTCTCTCTGTTTCAGTTCCGCGTTATAAAACCCCGGTATATCAAGAGCGCATGAACGGGTGATTACAGGGTCTTCCATCCTTAAAGTTTGAACAATGACTTTACTGTCAGGAAAGTAACGGCCGGCACGCCCTGCGACTTGTACGATAAGAGAAAATGTCCGCTCTGCCGCCCGAAAATCAGGCAGATGAAGCCCCGTATCAGCAAACACAACCCCAACAAGGCGCACGCCGGGAAAGTTTAATCCTTTCGCTACCATTTGGGTTCCCAGGAGAATGTCTATCATTCCTTTTTTAAAAAGCGTCAGTGTTTCCTCAAGCCCGCCTGCATAAACGCTCTTGTTTTCCGCAGTATCTGCGTCTACACGGCGCAGGTGCAAATCGGGAAAAGAGCGCTTCACTTCTTCTTCTATCATTTCCGTACCAAAGCCGCGATAACCGGCCTGGACGGAACCGCAGGCGGGGCATGAAGAAGGCGGCGCTTCACTGTAGCCGCAATAATGACAGACACAGCGTCCCCGGGCTTTATGCCATGTGAGTGATACAGAACAGCGGCGGCAGGTTTGTTCCCAGAGACAATCCGGGCATTGATAAAAATGAGCGAAGCCTCGTCTGTTTAAAAAAAGGATTGTTTGCCTTCCCATTTGCGCTGTCAGGCGAATTTCATCTTTTAATTCTTTTGTCAGGCAGCCTTCGGCTTTTGCAAGGCTTACAGCCTTTATTTCAGGCATCCCTCCGCCGGAAAGCCGCCGCGAAAGGTTAAGGCGCGTAATGCTGCCCTCTGACATTAATTTCCATGCTTCTACCGAAGGAGTGGCGGAGCCCATTACAAGACGCGCTCCTTCCTGTGAACAGCGGCGAAGGGCAACCTGCCGCGCGTGGTAGCGCGGTGTACTTCCTGATTTATATGAGCTGTCGTGTTCTTCGTCTATAATGATGAGACCGAGATTTGGTACAGGCGCAAATACCGCGCTGCGCGGACCTACGACAATGGGCGCGTCTCCACGGCGTATTCTCATCCATTCCGCAAGCCTTACAGAAGGGCTCATTCCCGAATGTAAAGTTGCCGCTTGTGAGCCGAAACGGTTATTTATCATTTTTGCTGTTTGATGTGTCAGGGAAATTTCAGGCACAAGATAAATAACTGATTTTCCCGCGTTCAGCATAAATTGCGCGGCGCGCAGAAACACTTCTGTTTTTCCGGAGCCTGTTATACCGTAAAGGTAGAACATCTGCGGCAAGGCGGAGACTGGAGCGCCGGAAGAGACGGTAATGGCGCTTAACGCGGCTGCCTGTTCGTCTGAAATTGAAAGAGACGGCTCTGTTTCTTCTTCGCTGTCAGGAAGGGCAGGGTGTATCATTTTTCTTCCTGACGGAATCATTGCCGCCAGAGCCTGCCCTGTGCTGCACAGGTAGTATCCTGCCATCCAGCGGGCGATTTCAACGTCATTGCTGCCGAATAACGGCTCTTCATCTACTACACGGCGGATTTTTTTTACAGTTTCAATTTTGATACCATCAGGCAGGTTTTCACGTTCACTTGTTACATAACCCAGCAGGTCTCTTTGACCAAAAGGAACCATAGCGCGTTTACCGGCAGATGCCTGCCCTTTCTCGTCTATTTCGTAGGTGAAACTTTGTTCTGCCGGAATATCAAAAACAATGTCAAAAAAATGAGCCAATCAATTTTCCTTTTTATCGTCAATCATGGAACGCAGGAGTTTCAGGTCTTCCCATGCCGGACGTTTTAATCCTTCATTGCGTAAAATAGCCGCAGGATGATAAGTTATCAAAAGCGGAATGGAAATATCTCCAACAGAAAAATCAATGGTTTTTCCCCTTAATTTTCCAATCGGTTCTGTTGTTTTCAGGAGTGTCTGTGCCGCAACCCTTCCAGCGACAAGGATAAACTTGGGATTTAGCAAAGTAATCTGCCGTTCAAGAAAATGAGCGCAGGCTGAAGTTTCTTCAGGATGTGGGTCTCGATTACCAGGCGGCCTGCACTTTACAACATTGGCGATAAAGCAGTTTGTGTCCCGCGAAAGATTGATGGCGGAAAGCATCTTGTCCAATAACTGGCCTGCCCTGCCGACAAACGGACGTCCCTGTGCGTCTTC
>JAIRUY010000150.1 GCA_031254175.1 Treponema sp. | reverse complement strand
ACGGAAAAACCTATATCGAAGACTTCCCCAATTTAATTAAAATGGCAAAACGCAGGCTTTCGATTATTAAATCTTTATATTCCCGGCACCCGGGAAATTCCCACTCCATGACTATTCTCGATATAGGCTGCGCTTACGGCCCGTTCCTGCTTGCAGCCCGCGAAGAAGGCTTTCTGCCTTTTGGCATAGACCCGGCAGAAGATGCCGTTAAATATGTGCAGAAAGAACTGGGCATTCCGGCCGTTCAGGGTTTTTTCCCAAACTATCCGCTCTCCGTTCCTCGTTGCGATGTAATAACCCTCTGGTATGTTATTGAACACTTTTTTGACTGTGCCACCGCATTAGCGGAAATACGAAAAATGCTTAAGCAAAAAGGAATCCTGGCTTTTTCTACGCCTTCGTTCTCAGGCATTTCCGGACGCGCTTCAATCCGTAACTTTCTTTTCTCAAACCCTGCCGATCATTTTACAATTTGGTCGCCAAAAACATGCAAAAGAGCTCTGAAAGAAACCGGGTTTAAAGTAAAAAAAATTAAAATCTGCGGCCATCATCCTGAAAGGTTTCCGTTGGCGGGAAGGTTTTGCCGCAGTAAAAAAAGCCCCCTGTACTGGCTGTTTCTTTTAATCAGCAAGGCGTTCGGTCTTGGAGATACATTTGAAGTTTATGCAGAGGTTATATGAAAGACAAAATAATAAAAGACAAATTGATTATTTTAGGCGCCGGCATCATGCAGGGGCCTGCAATTAAAATAGCAAAAGAACTCGGGATTTACACAATAGTTCTTGACGGGAGTTCGAATGCGCCTTGTATTCCAATGGCCGATCAATTTGAACAAATAGATCTTAAGGAAAAGGAAGAAATTGAAACCTTTGCCCGCTCTGTGCAGGGTTCATGCAGCCGCTTAGGTATAATGACTGCCGGAACTGATTTTTCCGCCAGTGTTGCTTGGACTGCGCAAAGACTTGGGCTTCCCGGCATTCCCTACGAAGCCGCGCTTAACGCTTCTGACAAATCAAGAATGCGCGCCTGTTTTAAAAAGGCTTCCCTGCCCTCTCCAGATTTCTATACAATTACTTCAGAGGACCCGTTCGATCATATTCCGCTTCCTTTTCCTGTTGTGATAAAACCTGTGGACAATATGGGAGGGCGCGGCTGCCGCCGTGTAAACACAATCGAAGAATTCGCTGATGCCGCAAAGGACGCAATTAAATACTCCCGCTCAGGACGCGCAATCGTAGAAAGTTTTATGGACGGACATGAGTTTTCCGTAGACGCAATTGTCTGCCATGATGAAATTATAATTTGCGGCCTTGCCGACAGGCATATTTTTTTTCCGCCGTATTTCATTGAAATGGGACATACAATGCCGACTGTAATCGAAGAAGAAAAACAACAGACAATATTGGAAACTTTCCGCGCCGGAGTCCGCGCTCTCGGCATTGCCGGGAAAAACAATACAGGAGCTGCAAAAGGAGATATCAAACTGACCGCCGACGGCCCCATGATAGGTGAAATAGCAGCCCGTCTTTCAGGAGGGTTTATGTCAGGATGGACTTATCCTTATTCTTCCGGCGTACAGCCGATAAGAGCCGCAATCCTTGCCGCCATCGGCAAAACGCCTGACAACCTCGTTCCTGTTAAAAAATGGACCTGCGCCGAACGCGCTTTTATTTCTATTCCGGGAACGGTAAAAACAATAACCGGCATGGAACAAGCGGAAAATCAGAACAATGTTAAAGACCTTTTCCTGCGCATAAAAGAAGGCGTCAAGGTAAGTTTCCCTGAAAACAATGTCAGCAAATGCGGAAATATTATTGCCTGTGCGCCGGACAGAGCCGCTGCGATGAATGCGGCAGAATCCGCAGCGCGTTTGATTTTGATCAAACTCGACCATAAAGACCCGGAAACAGCAGAATTTCTTAAATTTACCCCGCACAGAAAAATTGAAAACAAAGTTTATACATTTCCGCCTGATGCTTTTGAACTGCCGGAATATCTGAAAGAAGCCTTGAGCCTTTTCCCGGACAACCAACAACCCCTCAGCACAAATAAAAATAGTCCGCAGGTTGCACACACTTCGAATAAACTGGATTACTCAATAAGACCGTTCCCGGAATTTACATCCTCCGAGCTTACAGATTACATGGGCAGGACTATCGAAGAAAGCCTGGAAGCAGTCAGATTATTGACGGGTTTTACACTCCCGATAACAATAAAAAATGCCGAAAATAAGATATTGGGAAAATCCTTCTGGGCCGCCCTTATTCGCGGCGGTTATCAGGGAGCCGTTTACTACATTGAGAATTTGGAAATAAATGAAAAGGCAAAAAGCAAGCATAATTAAACTTCTCCTGTTTTTTTACTTTCTGTTCCCTGCTCCCTGTTTCCTGTCTTCAATTTCCCTTCACGCCCTCACTCTTGATGAAACCTTAAACGCCCTTTCAGCCATATCGCAAAGTCAAACTGCACAATTTCGCTGGGATCCGTTATTCAGGGACGGTGTATTTAACATGGGCAACCATTTCGGCGCTTTTTCCATAGCGGCACGGGAAGGAGAAACCGGCTCATTAATAATCAACAACAACGAGCTTTATAATGTTCCGCTGCCGTACAATGAAAACGGAAGGCTTAATTTTCCCGAACCCTTTGTTGTTACTCTGAAAAATACATTTGCGCGCCTTCATGAAAATGACGCATCCCGTTTCCGAATAGCCTCAATAATAATTGATCCGGGACACGGCGGAAGAGATTCAGGCGCGGTAGGAAACATCAATGTTAACGGTAAAACCACGCAAATTTATGAAAAAGACATTGTTTTAAAATCAGGGCTTGCACTGAGAGACATGCTCAGAGAAACATATCCTGATAAAAATATTTTAATGACAAGGGACACCGACATATTCAGGTCTCTTGATTACCGCTCTGATATGGCAAACGCAGTAACTGTAAAAGAAAACGAAGCCGTTATTTTTATTTCGATTCACGCAAATTGGGGAGCAAACCCAAACGCGCGCGGATATGAGGTATGGCACATAACTTCCGATCACCGCCGCAATCTTCTTAATCCGTCGCAGCACAGCTATTCCGCGGATATTGCAGCCATTTTAAATTCCCTGCTGCAGGAAGAATATACAACAGAAAGCATTCTTTTGGCTGATTCAATTCTTCGCGGGCTTGGGCAAACTTTTGGAAATACCCTGCCTTCCAGGGGCCGAAAGGCAAACGACTGGTTTGTTGTCAGAAACTCAAGAATGCCGGCAGTCCTTGTAGAACTTGGGTTTGTTTCCAATCAGCAGGACGCGCTTCTTATGACCAGTAATGAAGGCTTGTTAAAATTAACTCAGTCATTGTACAATGGCATAATACAATTTATCGAAATTTTTGAGCGCTGATGAAAATATTTTTAAAAACTACAGTAAGAACTATCGCGGAATTCATGTCGTCTCCCGTAAAACGCTGCCTTTTATTCATTGCTATAATAAGCCTCATAGCGCTGGGAGAATTTTTATTTTTAGGGCTTGCGCGAAGAACTTTTGTATTTTATACTACAAATAGTGGGATTATTGTTGTAGAAGACCGGATGTTGAAACACTCCAAATCAAGAGAAGGAGATATCATCCGGTACACAGAGGAGACGCTTTTAGGCTCTGTTTCCCCTGATTTGCTGCCGCTTTTCCCAAGAGAAACAGAACTTAAGTCACTTTTGTACAGAAACGGGGTGGTTTATGTGAATTTCTCTAAAGAAGCGGCATTTCCGCCTGAAGAAGGAGGGAATGTACTTAACAATTTCCGGACTTTTTATGCCGGGATTTTGAGGAATTTTTCATACGTAAAGGATGTTCGACTTTTCATTGAGGGCAATGTCGTTTACCTTGAAGAATCCAAACATGGAGATATCGAAGCTCCATTGAGTTTTTCTGAAATTTAGTTCAGGAAAGCCAACAAATTCGGGAATTTAATGTTTTGCCGTTGACAAAACATTATTTATTCAATAAAATAAGTATAGAGACTAAAGATTTTTGAGGAACTGTTTAAAGGAGCTGTGCATGAAAAAAATGCTCGTTTTTGTCGTAATTGCGATGTTTACGGTTTCGCTGTTCGCTGAGGAAGGTATTCTTATCGACTTCTCACTGCTTGCGGCGGATATTCACGTTAGGGTAAGCGAAGATGACTCAACCGGTCGTCTTAACCAGAACCGCCAGACTATGATGGACTATTCACAAGTTGCCGGCGGCAGTTTTACTACCCAGCAAAGGGCTATAATGAAAACATCCCTTGCTATCGAAAACTGGGAAATTACTCTGGCATCTTCATCCAGAACTGTGGAGAATATCTCCCTCAGTTATGCAAGGGAAGCGCCCTCCAAACAGTATGGTACTGTATTGGGCGTCCGTGTACGTTTTCCTGTAGAACCCCATAATTCATGGGCAATGATGAAGCCGCCTTTTGATATTCCCGCGTTTGAGCCTGCCGCTACAATCAGAGATGATGGTACGATTGAGGTTGATTCGGAAAATAACGGTATCACCGGAAGAAGCCGCTTTGAAGCTCAGGCGCCCGGCGAACCTGCTTATGGTGTTATTAAGAATGTTGGAATAATCAGGTCAGTAGCAGTAAATGTTTATGGTCTTAATTTCCCCCACGGTCTTTCAACAATCCTTATCGACAATCAGGGAAATGAAAAAACCGTTTTTATGGGTTATCTGCAGTTTGACGGATGGGGAGAACTTATTTGGAATAATCCCCAGTATATTCAGGAAGTTAGAAACCGTGATATCAGGCTCTATCCTCTTTATCCAACTTCAACACCTTTCATAAAGTTTGGAGGATTTTTGGTTCAGCGTGACGCTGCCAAGGCGGGCGGAGATTTTGTTACTTACTTTAAAGATGTAAGACTTATCTACGATCTGGCAGTTCTTGATACGGATCGCGACATTAATGATGAAGCCCTCTGGCACATTATTCAGGATCGTGAGACTGCCCGTAAGGTTTTTGAAATGGAAAGGTTCGGACATAATCAGGTGCTCCGTTATCTGGAAGCTCAGAAACAGGCTACCGAACTTCCGTTTGGTCACCCCAGTCGCGAACAGCAATAAGGTAAAAACCGTTTAATCGCGGTTTTCTTAAAGAAAATGCTGTCTGAATAGCGCATCATAGATGGGCTTCAGGCAGCATTTTTTATTGACGAAAGAAAGGAAGGATTAATACCTTTTCATTTTATACATGGAAAATAATTTAAAAAATACACATGATTTTTCCAGAGAAGAAACCGAGAATAACTCTCCTCCTGAAAAAGAAGCCTTAAAACGTGAATATGACAAGTACATTGATATCCGCCATCATATTGTTAATGATTTAAAAGACTGGTTAGACCATCTGCTAATTCATTTTAATTCCACTCCTGTTGTCAGCGGCAGAATGAAAAATTTTGAAAGTTATTTTTCAAAATACCTTCGTCTTCTTAAAGCCGGAGACAATAATCCGCAAATTACAGATCTTCTCGGAGCACGGATTATATGCCCATTTATCGAAGATTTAAGCGCGGTAGAAAATATAATAAAAAAACATTTTTCCATTGTCGAAACAGAAAAAAAGGGACATTACACTTTTAAGGAATTCGGCTATGAATCGATTCATATATTGATAAAAATACCCGGAGAAATTACTGAACATCGCGGAGAACCCGGAACTGATATTGCTGAAATCCAGATACGCACCATTTTACAGGATGCATGGGCGGAAGTTGAGCATGAACTTGTATACAAAGCCGAATTCAGCCCGTTTGATGAACCGATGAAACGTAAACTGGCAGCTGTTAATGCAAGCCTTTCTCTGGCGGACATTATCTTTCAAGAGATCAGAAGTTATCAGAGAAAATACAGTAAGGAAATGGAAAAAAGGCGGGAAAGCTTCTACAATAAAATTGAAGAAGCAACAGATAATTTGCTTTTCTCATCGAAAGAGGTAACAAAAAAAGAGGTTCCTCTCAATGCTGGGCTTGAGACTTCGTCCGCAAACAATATTTCCATTGATGATCTTCTTGTAAACGCATTGTCGGCACATAACCAAAACAGGTTCAGCGAAGCAATCAGCCAATACACCAAAATCTTGGAGTTAAAGCCTGACAACACAATATGTTCGATAATTTACAAACACCGGGGCATGGCCAACTTCGCATGTTCACAATACAATGAAGCCATTGATGACTTTACCAATACCCTGAAACTTGATGAAAAATCGTACAAAGCCGCCTATTACCGCGGAGTGGTACATTCGGTTTTAAGACATCATTTGCCCGCGATAGAAGACTATACCCTCTCTCTGTCTTTAAATCCTTATCAATCATTTTGTCTTTTCAGGCGCGGACAGGCATATTATCATATTGGCGATATTCCGCAGGCGTTGTCAGATTGTGAAAAATCTCTCGCGCTTGAACCTGAAAATAACTCCGCGGCCAAGTTTAAGGAATTACTCCTTGAAAAGTTAAGGATGTAATTATATAATCATCATAATTATTGACTTGTCCTTCGGTCGAGTAGCTCAGTGGATAGAGCAATAGCCTTCTAAGCTATTGGTCGCAGGTTCGATTCCTGCCTCGATCATTGTTAAAAGGCGATAGCCTTTTAACAATGGCGGCCGTATACAGGCCGCCTCATTTATTGTTGTTGTTTACAGTCGCCCCCTATGGTTAGTAGAGCCTTTTTTAAAATGGCGGTTGTACACAGACCGCCTCACCTATGGCCGCTGATTACAGGCGGTCGTACACAGACCGCCTCATACTATTTATTAAAATTAACCTGAGGTATTACCGGTTTTGATTTTGACGCGGCTTTATTTTCCGATTTTATCGCGTCAAAAACTTCCTGTCTGAAAACTTTTATTTTCTTAGGCGCATCAATTCCAATCCGTACCTGATCTCCGCGAATTTCAATAATTGAAACAGAAATATCCTCTCCAATTACAATTTTTTCATTAATTTTTCTTGATAATATCAGCATCTATTTACTCATTTTACTCAGTTCATCAAGGATATCATGCCTTGTTTTCCATTTTACATCCGGCAAAATGGCCTGCATTCCGGTCATGTTTTCCTTGTTAACAACCACAGGGCCCTGAAGATTGGCTGTCATTGGATTCCCGTCCTGTGGAATTGTTACAATAGCAAATATTACTGCTTTTTCTGGGGAGTTTATTTCTATTTCAGAAAGTTCTTCATTGGAAATATTTACTTCATAATCAGGACGAAAAAGAAAGGGGTTTATAAGAACAAAGGCAATTTCCCTGTCTTTTAAGGACTGAAGCCAAAAGAACGGCTGCTGTTCCGCGTCTATCAAAACAAAGTCTTTGTAATCTTCAAAACCATAAAGACCCTGCGGAATAACTACCCTCTGGCGTTCATCAACCTCTATTTCGCCAAATGCCTTTGTATCAACTTTCATTCTTTACTCCTTCCGGTTACCTTAAGAAATCCAATAATGTTTGAGGCAGCACCTTCGCCGCGGTTTGAAGCGTTGCCTGATGCGCAAATTGCGCCATTTTTAATTCCATGGCAGCGGTTTCCATATTCACTCCTGCTTCGCGTGAAAACATAGCTGATACATTCGGGATTTGTTTGTTAATACGGTTCCATGCCAACTCCGCGCGTTCCTGACGGCTTCCGACATCCGCAGTTTTTACAAGAATATTGCCAAGCGCAAGATCAATTCCCGCAATTCCCTGACTTCCGGTAAATTCGCTGTCACCCCGCAGCATTCCGTCTCTAAGCCTTATTACCATGTCAAATATTGAACCGCCGAAAACCATTGCAGTACTGTTCCAGTTCGGAGCGTTATTAACCATGTTTCCGTTTATAATCCCCAAATCTCTAAGTACAGAAGGTCCCCCTTCTTTATCTTCAGCGCGGATAAGATGAGCAAAAGTTCCTTCCAGCGCCAGACCTCTTGTATCAAGATCAATATACGCTTTTACCGGAGCTCCGGAATCATTTATTTTCGCGACAATTGACGGCAGCGTATCTCCGACATTAACTGCGATCTCAACACCATCAATATAGAACGCGCCTGCTTCCTGTACTCTGTAATTTGTCGCGTCAACTCTGGAAAGAATTTGCATTTTTTCCGCCCAGAACGCAGTATCGCCGCCAATATCAAGATCAAGCCACATATTATCGCCTATCTCTGTTCTGCGTGTCGCGCCTGATCCCCGGTATTCCACCCTTGTAATCATTGTTTCGCCGCCGCCCTGTACTGTGCCTTCTACAATTCTGAACGGTTCTGTATAAACTTTGTCTCCTGAAAACGCCTGTTTTGTATCAGGGCCTAAAACATTGGAAATAGACACAAGTTCTTTTAAAAGTTCATTTACTTCTACTGCCATCATTCTTTGTTCATCAGGAGAATAAATACCGTTTGCTCCTTCAACGGCCAGTTCTCTTATCCTTTGAAGTACTGCTGTAGCTTCGGAAAGATAATCATAGGTGTTATCAAAATGTTCCATCGCGAACTGCGTATTTCTTTCAAAGCGATCCAGGCGCGCAAGAAAAGATTCGTATCTCACAGCATGAGCGGCAGCCAGAGGATCATCTCTTAATCTGTTAAGTTTTGAATGAGACGCTATCTGTCCCTGTATATTTGAAATATTATCTTCACGCCTTTTCAGATAAAACTGCATATCCGTAACCGGCATATCACTTGAAATCCTTTTCATAAAAATCCTCCTTTTCTAAAGCCGTTATCAGCCGCAATCTGTTTGACTTATACACCCATGCGGTTGATTAAAGTATCAAGCATTGAATTAACAGTTGTAATATATCTGGCCGCCGCGTTATATCCATGCTGGTACCTAATCATATTTGTAAGTTCTTCGTCAATATTAACGCCGGACATTGATTGTCTTCTGTCACGAAGGTCTTTCATTAAAATATTTTGAGTCTCAAGAGCCCTTCCCGACTGTTCACCAAGTAATGCGATTCGTCCTACAGTGTCCGCAAAATAATCATCAAATGTTGAAAGCCTTCCTACCATTACCTGTGTATTTCTTATTGAGGCGATTGCGGCCGCCGCGTCTCCGTTTCCGGGGTTTGCCGGCCTTCCGTTGTAACCAAAGCCAGCCGCGACAGAAGTTGGATCTTTTAACAGCGCGGGGTTTACTTCGACCCAGCCTGACGGATGGGCAACAGGAGCGACTGCGTAATTTTCAGCGCCGCCGCGAAGACTTGTTACCGCATTTGCTCTGTCCCATCTGAAAGCGCCGTCGGCTCCGGATTCTTGCAGAATGCCCGCATAACCTGTAAGGAAATGCCCCGAATCTTCAATATGACGTATAACAAAATCCGGGTTACTTCTCTGTCCGCCTACCAAGTCCGCAGGCGTTCCCTTTAGAGAAAGCACTCCGTCTCTGTTAAGGCGCGCGACAACTTCCGCTCCCGAGTTATTTATTCTTGTAATAATGTCATTAACAGTATCAGTTGAATAATAGGGAACATTGATCTGCCTTTCAGAACCGGAAAGGGTTATAATACCTTCAAATCCGGGTTGAGCCTGTGGTTCAAGTGTGTTCGTTCCGTTTATTCTATAAATATAGCTTGAATCAAAAAACCCATTGCCTGATCTGTCATAATTTCCGTTAACATTTGTAACAAACGGATATTCGGAAAAGAAATTTAAGCCGGTTGTACCGTTAGCGCCGTATGCGTTACGATGGATTTCATTTACAAGGTCGACAAAATTCATTGTCATGTTATCAAGGTTCGATATTTCAAACTCTATTGTTTTATCACGCAGCTCAAGCAAGGCTCCAAGGCTTCCTTTTGTAAAAATGATTTCCCTTCCCGTATCACGCCATGAGATGTGAGAAAATCCTTCTGTGTCAATATCTTTGCGTAAATCAAACTGCCGACTGACCTGTCCCTGTACCAAAATATGACCTGATGTATGCACCATAAATTCATCAGGGTCTATCTGGCTTACTGTTATATCAATTATTGATGATAATTCATCTACCAGTAAATCACGCCTGTCCATAAGATCATTTGGATTATCTCCCATTGCCTTGACGCGCTGAATTTCTCCGTTAATGCCGGCAATCTGGCGTGATATGTCATTTACTCTTGAAACAGTCATCTGGATATCTTCGTCAACCATTGTCTGAAGCTGCCTGAGGCCGTTAAAGTGATTTTTTATGCCGTCAATCAGGGTTTTACCTCTTTCCAGAACAGCATGACGGAATTCCGTATCAGCCGCGTGCATGGAAAGTTCCTGCCATCCGTCCCAGAAACTATCCATCTTGCTTTTTACAGAGTTTAATCCCGGTACAAGGTGAAGTTTTTCCATATCGCTGACATATTTATCCCGTACGCTCCAATAACCTTCTTCTGAAGCCTGAGCAACGATTCTTCTGTCCAGAAGCTGATCGCGAATCCGCTCTATTCTTTCAATAATTACACCCTGCCCAATCTGACCCGGTGTTTCTGCGCGGTTCAATCCCGGCAGATAAATCGGATCAAATGCGGAAAACTCAACTCTTTGACGTGAATATCCCTTTGTTTCTATGTTGTTCAGGTTATGTCCGGTAGTTGCCAGCGCCTGCTGATGAGCTTGAATACCTCTTTTTCCTATTTCCAATCCCATAAATGTCGATGTCATATCAACCTCTCTTTTTAGACTTGAGTATTCAGAACAATGCTGCGCATATCATGTGAAAATTGAGTTCCGTTATTTGTATACATTTTTCCGCCGCGGTCTGTGAACGCAAGTTCAAAAAACTCTTTTATTGTAGCTTGTACTCCCGAAAGATAAGCCATTAACGCGTCGTTTGCCATTCGCAATTTTATCGCTTCAATTTTCAGGCTTCGATAAATAGAGGTTAAATCGTTCCGCTGGTTCTCCGGCAGAAAAGAAACAAGTTTGTAAAAACGCCCCTTTTCGTCCAAATTTTCACAGAAACTTCTCTGATGTAATGTTACTTCAAAAAATGAAAAAAGCCGTTCTCTTTCGGATTCAAGCTCAAGCATTTTGCTTTCAACAGCATTCATCGCGCTTAAATTATCTTCAAAAACAGTCCAGTCTTTGCTTATGACTGCCTGTTTTATCTGTTCCTGTATGCCTGCTGCCTTCTGAATAAACTCACATTCTTCCAGCAAAATATCTCTGCATTTTTCGTAAATCATAGTAACCTCATTATTGTGCAGCCGGAAGCCGCACATTTATAATAGAGTTGTTCGGAAACTTCAGTTTTCCGAACAACTTCCTTACAAAACCGTATTTTTGCAGGGCTTTAGCCCGAGAAAATGCAAGACTTGAGAGGAAACCATCGGGTTTCCGAACAAGTCTAATGAAACAATATAGTTTCATGATTATACCTCTCTATAATATCGGTTTTTTTCAATTACAAATAAACAGATTTAAGTACATATTCGGGAACTTCATATCGAAGATACAATAGAGTTGTTTGGAAAGGCTAATGGGAGATGAATTATCAGGGAACTTTTATACTTAAAACAATAG
>JAIRUY010000147.1 GCA_031254175.1 Treponema sp. | reverse complement strand
GTTACATATCGGCAGCAACAGCTTTGTCTGAATTGGCAGGACCGTTAATCGCAGGCGCAGCAACTACTGTAGCCGCTCTTTTTCCGCTTTTTGTAATTGAAAACAGCGATGCGGGAACTATTGCAGGCGCCATTGCTATTGTTACGATCACATCGCTTGTTATTGGTTTTTTCCTTCTGCCGCCATTGCTGCTTTGGCGCACTAACGCAAACCAAAGCCTGCAAAACAAAAACAAATCGGAGGCTTTAGCCCGATCTGTGGTTATAATCAGCACTGCGCGCCGGAAAATTTTACGGTCTTTGTGCAGGCTTCTCTCCTTCAATGTTAAATTCTGTGTTCGGCA
The DNA here is from genome assembly GCA_031254175.1 of Treponema sp. Taxonomy (GTDB): domain Bacteria; phylum Spirochaetota; class Spirochaetia; order Treponematales; family Breznakiellaceae; genus WQXQ01. The sequence continues at coordinate 3,153 of JAIRUY010000147.1, read as the reverse complement.
CCCATTTGTAATTATTGGAGTTTGTCTGGCGCTTACAGCTTCGGCAATTCTCGTCCTATTTGTAAAAGGCGCGGATACTTCAGGTTATGGTTCGGAAGATTCTCTTTACGCGCAGGTTGAATTTGACGGAGGGCTGCTTGCTGAAGAAGCAGATCGCCGGCTTCGCGGTTACAGCGAACAGCTTGCGGGCAAAGCAGGAATCAGGAATGTTGAAACAGGAGCGAGGACAGGCTCAGGTTCACTGTTAATTTCTTTTAATCCAAAACAGACAAAGGCGCATCTTGTCCGCGAACAGGCAAAACAGATACCCCTTCCCGGAGGGTTTGTCTTTTTCCCGGAAAATTCCGCAAGAGACCGTTATTGGGAAATAAAAATCTACGGCGAAGAAGATGAAAAATGCAGAGAACTCGCAGAAGAGCTTGCTTTTTTATGCGCCGGTCATCCGTTAGTTCGGGACCGTGTGCTTAATTTCAAGCAGGGCAGCAAAAAAATGATTCTCCTGCCGGACAGAGAAGTCTTCGCTGAAGCCGGAATTGCTTTTTCAAAAGCCGCAGTAAATGTACGCATGGGAGTATACGGTCCTGTGGCATATAAAAAAATGGATTTGAACGGAGAAACCGATGTAAGAATTTTTACAGGCAGCGGAGACTTTTTGAATTACGGTTCCGGCAATGTAAAACGCAAGACAAGAGAAGAAATATTGGGGATACTTGTTTCTGCGCTGCCTGTTGATTTACTTATGCAGGCAAAAGAACAAATTGAGCCGTCAAGCATAAGAAGAGATAACCGGCGCAGAACCGCTTCGATAACAATTACCACAAAGCCGATGGATGCGCGCCGCGTTAAACAGGAACTCCATGAGCTGTTTGAAAATTTTGATTTGCCGCCCGGCTATTCCGTTGAATTTGATCCTGATGCCATACGTCAAGCGCAAGCGCTGTCTTCAACAATTTTTTCGCTTGTTTTGGCTGTTTTGTTTTGCTACATGATTATCGCCGCCATTAACGAATCTCTTGTTGTCCCTTTGGTAGTGCTTGCCGCAATTCCCCCTTCTTTGGCAATTCCCGCGCTCTGTCTTGCAGCATCAGGCAGCGCATACAATTTGGCAATAGCCTGCGCTTTTATCGCCGTAAGCGGAATGACAGTGAATGCCTCAGTTTTATGTGTTGACAGCATACGTTCAACAAAACGGGCAGAAAATAAAAAAGAAACATCAAGCATTTATTTTTCACTTCGAAAAAAAATGCCTGCTTTGCTTGCTACTACCGGCACCACTATTGCAGGCGCGATTCCTTTTCTTTTTCTCAAAGAAGGGGCAAACATGCTGATAAAAACTTTATCACTTGTCGGCGCTTTGGGAGTGACATGCTCCTGTCTTTGTTCAATAACGGTAATTCCTTCACTTTATATTGTTCTGAAAAAATCATTGGAAAAAAATCAGTCCCGTTTGTGCGGGATTTAATATGCGTTGGGAGAAAAACATGAAAACAAAATTTTTTGACAAACCAATAGCCTTTTTTTTAACTTGTATTTTTATTTTCGGATTATTTCCGCCGGCGGTGTTTGCGCAGCCAAACTCTCCTTTGACCGGAGAAATCAAAGGCTTCAACAGATCTGTTTTTGAAAGCCATTTCAGCAAGGCAGACAGGGAATTAAATCCTGACCGCTGGTTGTTTGAAGCAAATTCAGGAATCACACAGGCAATATACGCATGGGAGCTTGTTGCGTTCAGTTTATACGAAGATCCCGCGCTCTTTGGAGAAGCAAAAAACAGTTTGGAAAAATGGAGCAAAGAAGAACTGGAAGCCCGTTTTTCACAATGGCTCATCGGCCGATTCTTCGGCGAGGCATTGGAAAAAGCCATAATGGATTTTTCGTCAAGGCTTGGTGAAACTCAAAAAAATTATTCGTGGTATCTCGATGAAGAAGGAAACATTATCTTCGATGATAAAACAGGCGATCCGCTGATAATACGTCCGGGAGACGAAAGGGAGTTTTCTCTGGATTTGCTGATGTGGCGGGACGAAGCGGAAAATCATATAACGGCAAACAGTGTTTCTTTTGACGCTTTTTTGGCCGGCTTTTATACAGAACTTTTGACATATATTCCCGAAGAATACCGCAAAACATTGAGCGCGGTAATTTATGAGACAGGCGCAGACATAAGCGGAAGCATAAAACGGGAATTTGAAAATATCGCCGCAAGGGAAGAAAGAATTTTTACAAGCCGGCGAACCAGAGATATTTGGAGCTTACGCAAAAAAAGCGATGACGAAGCCGCACGAATATTCACGCAAAGACTAATCGCCGAAACAGAAGAAACATGCGCCAGAGGAATTGAAGAACTGACGGCAAGAATTGAAGCTGCTTCAGCCGGAACGGGAGACCTGGCTGTATTGGGCGAAGAATGGCTGCGTCTGTACAGAGAGCAATTTGAAAGAGGGCTGAAAGCGTGGGAAGAAGCCGAGGAAAGGTTTTTTATCAGACGCATTGAGTGGGAGCAGGACGCTTACAGATTGTTTTCCGAAGGCGAAGAAATATGGTTTGCGGCGTTTAACCAATTCGAAGAAGAACGGCGGAAATGGGAGTTAAAAGCAAAAGAACTTTTCGAGACCGGAGAGGCAATGTTTAAAAGCATTACCGAAGATTTTGAAAGAAGCATTGCCGAAGCAAGACAGGAATTTGAATTAAATATGACTATGCGTACAGGAGAAGGAACAGCAAAAGTAAAGGCATTGATCGATATGTACCTTGTATGCGCTTCGGCAGCCGTTTCCGCAATGGAAAATGTGCAGTACTGGTATAGCCAGTATAAAAGCTCAAACAAAGTTGATCCAAAATATCCGGGGTTTGATTCTTGGTTAACGCAGGAACTGAAAAAAACAAACAACGCATCACTGACAGAAATTAAAAAAAGTTACGACCTGTATTTATCGTACATGGATAAAGCCATGGATGCGCGGGATCGAATACTGGAAAACTATGCCGAACTTTTTGGGACAGGAGCGTTAAAGGACATTCTTTCGCCCGGTGTGTCAAGTGAAGATTTTTGCCTTGACGAATATCAAGTTGCGCTTATCAGAGCAAAGGCGCTTGTATTGTACTGGGAGCGAAAGACCGTAATTGCCGAAGCTGTCCTCGCTTATGCGGGAG
>JAIRUY010000125.1 GCA_031254175.1 Treponema sp. | reverse complement strand
GACGGATTAAGACTGCCATCGAATGCATCGCTGGATTTAACCGGGACGGAAGAAGAATTGGAAAAACGGCTGAAAATATACAAGCGGATGGCGCAGAAGCATATAGAGAAGCATAAACGGAAAGACGCGGCCGGGGAAGTTGACAATGAGACTGAGCAGCATTATCAGGAGCAGCAACGAAAGCTGAACAGAAAGATAGAAAAAATGAACAATTTTCTTCAGACCATGGAAAAGAAGGAGGGCAAGCGCGGTAAAGAAATAAAATCCAACGTTACAGACAATGAGAGCGCGCTGATACACTCGCCGTCCGGTTATATTCAGGGATACATAGGATTGGCAGTTTCCGACCGGAAAGAGCAGGTAATTATGAGCGCCGAGGCTGTTGGGAGTGCAAATGAAGGCGACCATTTTCCGCGTATTCTGGAAATGACGCTGGACAACATGAAGGAGGCTGACATAAAAACTCCAGAAGGGGTAAAGCCAACTATGCTTGCTGATAATAATTATTTCAGTGAAGAAAACCTTAAACTCTGTCATGAGCGGGGGTTGGAACCGATAATGCCGGATGACCACTACAAGAGCCGGCTTGGAAGAACCGAAAAGAAACGATACGAGACAACGGATTTCAAATATCATGAGGAAGGAGATTATTACGAATGCCCGTCCGGGAAGAGACTCGATTACAAAGGCATTAGCGGGCCTGAGTGGAGCCGCGGGAAAACATACCGTGCAAGCGTGACTGATTGCCGCCAGTGTTTATGCAGCGAAAAATGTATGGGGCACAAAAAGAAACCTCCTAAGAAACCTAGGGGCAGATCGTTATTGATAACTGAAAGTAATGAGCATGGGAGCTGTTGCCAATCAATGCGCGAAAAACTTAACGAGCAGGAATATCAAGACCGATATGCTTACCGGATACAAATAATTGAACCGGTATTTTCAAATATTGCCTATTGCAAAGGACTGGATCGGTTTACCCTGCGGGGAGCAGCGAAAGTAAATGGACAGTGGCTTTTGTATTGCGTCGTGCATAACTTGGGTAAATGTCTTAAAGCATACAATAAGGGGAAGGGGTATGGGTGATACGAAGGTGAAACGAGGCAAAAAAGAACGCAGGTAATTGGGACTCCAATTTACCGTCAAATCGGGTTATTGAAATTTTGAGATAAAAAGGTGGCTTGGAAATGGGCTTTTTCTACAGTCTCTACATGGCGCATTACTTCCCCAATGGCAATTTTCTGGGTGGGTGTTTTTCCCCAAAGGGGCGGAACGAGGGACGCAAGCGGTGAACCCTCATGTTCCGCCCCTTCTAGGGGAAAAACATGGCGGCGATTTCAGGGTTCATGGCGGTTTTTTCTGCCGTCATATTTTGTTTTGTTTGGGGCTTTTATGTGTATTTACTATCAGGTTGTTTCTGGTTTCAAGTTATCTCGTTGTAAGCCGTCGTTAGTCAGTTTATCGCTTCATAGTACAACAGAATATTATACTTGGCTTGTCAGATCTGCAAGTTCTCCGCTTTCACAGTCACGGTTTTTTCTTAATGTCACAGACGCGAATCTTTACATTGACTATCTTTTTCATGTTTATCCGTCTTGCTCTTTACCACGTCCGGTCTTGGACAGTAACCAGATTTTGTTGTTTTAGGAAGATAAAATGAAAATATCTAATATTAAAGCTATGAGAAAGTACCTCTATCAAAACTCCGGTTTTACAAGAAAAACGGTAAACAGCGTCATCAAGGCATTAGGCTATCCGCTTAACGGTTCCGGCGGCACATTCAACGAATTGTCATCAGAGTTTGAGAATTGCGCTTTACATGGCGCAGATGCCGGATTTGGCGGTTTCATTTATTACTATGAAACAATTAAATTTTTTAAAACTAATCAGAAAGACATAGCAAACCACTTGGAAAACTCCGCAAATGAGTTAGGCATAGACATTTTTACAATGGTTCAGGGCTTCGGGGTGTTTCGTAACTCTGAAAAACCTATAGTAAACCACATTGGCAAGGCGTTATGGGGTAACAGCAAAATCCAGCCGGAACTAACCAGCCTATATAATGTTTTCGCTTGGTATGACTTGGAAGAGGTTTCAAGAACTTGGTACAGCTACTTGGAGGATAACAAGCATATTCACACACAGGGTGTAGATGAATTATGCTGTACGTTGTAAGCACAAGAAAACGTCACAATACCAGAGTAATGCAAGGCAACCTAAAAGTTGCCGTCAGCGCGCCCCGTCTACTATACAGAAATTGCCGCATAACAAGAAATAATGCCGTCCGGGGTTTCTGGTCCGGACGGCCTCTCTGCATTGGGCGGCTTTATCGCCGCTATAAATAATACTTACTTAAAATCCTTCCCTGACAGCGGCAAGCAGAAAACCGCCAATACCGTTAAACGATCTCCCTTAATGTCAATTCATTTCTCGTCTAACGTACCACTGTTTTTTCAAAGACCATCTTCAAATAAGCGGACAAACCTTTATAATCCATAACATCATCAGTTGCCGTTGGTATTGCCTTCATGCTCATATAAAAAAAATAACCCTGCCCAAACAAACCAGGTATCACCCGAACGGGTGAGGTTTGCGAAAAATCTGAAAAAAAAGCCGCTTCCGGCGATAAACCGGAAACGGCTCATTTTAGCAATATCAAATACTATGCGGCGGACTTTTTCTTGCCTGTCTTTTTACTCTCTGGCTTGCCCGCAATATCAGGCAAAGCAAGGAGTTCAGCTTGTACATTCCTGACCTCATTAAACTGCCGTGTGTCAAAATGAGTATAATGTTCAGTCATCTTCATAGTTCTGTGGCCTGTTACTTTCTGCACTTTGCTGTCCGCAACATTCGACATTCTCAACAATGTGTTGAAGAAATGCCGCCACGCATGGAATGACAAATTCCGTTTTAGTTTTTCCTCATAGCTAATACCAATCAGTTGTAACGCTTTGTCATACTGCCGCCGTATACGGTCGTATGATATGGGCGTTTTCCCGCCGTCAACAGAAAAGATATAGCCGTCCTCATTTTCTAGTAGCAGTTCTTCCAGTTCCTGCCGCATTACAGGCGATATGGGAATATTCCTGTTTTGCTTCGTTTTGGTATTCGGAATATAACCGTAACTGGTATACTGCCCGGTGATGTAAATATAATCGTCAAACACATATTCACCTCGCAGCCCCCGAAGTTCGCTAATCCGCAGCCCGGTACAGGCCGCCAGACGGTGCGCTTTATACACAACAGGGCTTTCCCATATCTCCCTCCAATTATGCGGAAACAGCTTTTTAACTTCCTCAACCGTCAGTATTTTCCGCTCCGTTTCTTCTGCCTTTACATCCTTAACCTCAAGGCAGGGATTATGCTTTATTAGTTTTAATCTAAAAGCCTCTCCCATCATCAGTTTGAGTGTACGGTATTGCAAATTAACCGTATTCGGCTTTAAGCCTTTTTCGCTCAACTGCAACAGCCACCCCTCAAGAACATCAGGGGTAATTTCATCAAGGCGGTAATTGGCAAAATT